>CAZJZR010000306.1:0-5272 GCA_964550475.1 uncultured bacterium | reverse complement strand
AACGCCCTCCCCAACTTTTCCTTTCACTGTCAGGCGTGCTGTAGCCGCACTGGGGCACGGGCAGGGATTTTTCAGACTCCCCATGGGGTGGTGGAAACCCCTCGGTTTATGCCTGTGGGTACCTTGGCGACGGTGAAGGGGGTCACGCCGGATCAACTGCGGTCTACCCAGGCGCAAATGGTGCTGGCCAATACCTATCACCTGCACATCCAACCGGGGGAGGAGATTGTCGCCAGTGCTGGGGGGCTGCATCGGTTTATGGGCTGGGATGGCCCCATGCTGACCGATTCCGGCGGCTTCCAGGTGTTCAGCTTGAGTGAAATTCGGTCGATCGCCGAGGATGGGGTTACCTTTCGCTCCCACCGGGATGGCCGGATGATTCATCTAACCCCGGAGCGGTCAATCCAGATCCAGAACGCGCTGGGGGCGGATGTGATCATGGCCTTTGATGAATGTCCCCCCTATCCGGCCAGTCGGGAGGTGGTGGCTGAGGCGACCTACCGCACCTATCGCTGGTTGGAACGGTGCGTCGCGGCACACCAACGCACAGATCAGGCGTTATTTGGCATTGTCCAAGGGGGGATTTTTGCCGATTTGCGTCGGGAAGCCGCGCAGGCGTTAACCGCATTGGATTTGCCGGGATACGCGATCGGTGGGGTGAGTGTGGGGGAATCGCCGGAGCTGATTTATGAATCGGTGCGGGTGACGACTCCGTTGTTACCGGCTGACAAACCGCGCTATCTCATGGGTGTGGGCACCTATGGCGAAATGGCACGGTCGATCGCGGCGGGGATTGACCTGTTTGATTGCGTGATCCCCACCCGCTTTGCCCGTCATGGCACGGCTTTGGTGCAGGGGGAACGGTGGAATTTGAAGAATGCCTGCTTCCAGCGGGATTTTCGTCCCATGGATGACACCTGTGATTGCTATACCTGCCAGAACTTCAGTCGGGCTTACCTGAGTCATTTGGTGCGATCGCGGGAAATTCTCGCTTACACCCTCTTGTCAATCCATAACATTACGGAATTAATCCGGTTCACCCAACGGATTCGGGCGGCGATTTTTGCCGATCGGTTTGTGGAAGAGTTTGCCCAATGGCTGACGGTGATTCCCACGGCTTAGGCCGGAGGATCCGCGACAAGTCACATCAAAAGCTAGGGTTTACTGACATATGTGACGATTTCCTTAAGAGAGCCTAGCGTTCCGAATTCTCGTTAGAAAATCGAAAGACTATGTTTATCCCAGTCTATCCAGCCTTGGGTCAGGATCATTGCATGACCGTCATCCATCATTCTTAACTCGATCGCCCCTGTGGGATCCCCAACCCCAGCCACCGTTATCCCTTCAACCCGCCGTTTGCATAATGAATAGCCATAATTTGCCGCTACCAGAAAATTCTCTATCACCCCTATCCCCCCAAGCGGCTGCCCAGCAGCAGGGCTTATATGATGCCCAACTGGAGCACGATGCTTGTGGGGTGGGCTTTATTGTCCACATGAAGGGGCAGAAATCCCACGACATTATTGAAAATGCCCTGACGATTTTGATTAATCTGGAGCACCGGGGTGCCTGCGGTTGTGAGGCCAACACTGGGGATGGTGCCGGGATTTTGATCCAAGTGCCCCATGCCTTCTTGGCCAAGGAAACGGCCAAGTTGGGTTTGACGCTGCCGGAGCCGGGACAGTACGGTGTGGGGTCGATCTACTCCTCGCCTGACCCAGCCCAGCGGGAGCGGGGACGGCAGGTGTTTGCCAAGGTGGTAGCGGAGGAAGGTCAGCAGGTGATTGGCTGGCGGGATGTGCCCACCGACAACTCGATGATTGGGGCAACGGCCAAGGCCAGTGAGCCGTTCATGGAGCAGGTGTTTATTGCCCGATCGCCCGACCTCACCGACGACCTCGCCTTTGAACGTAAGCTGTACGTCATTCGCAAACGCGCCCACAACGAAATCCGCGCCACGGGCATCGATCCCTTCTGGTATCCTGCCAGCCTGTCGTCCCGCACCATGGTCTACAAGGGGATGCTGATGACGGCACAGGTGGGGCAATATTATCCCGACCTGCACGATCCAGAAATGGTCAGTGCCTTGGCTCTGGTGCATTCCCGCTTCAGCACCAACACCTTCCCCAGTTGGGAGCGATCGCACCCCTACCGCTACATTGCCCACAATGGCGAAATCAACACCCTGCGCGGCAACATTAATTGGATGCACGCCCGCCAATCGCTGTTTGAGTCGGACTTGTTTGGTGATGACATTAAAAAGATCTACCCCGTGATCAACATGGCCGGGAGCGACTCGTTGATCTTCGACAACGCCTTCGAGTTGCTGACCCTGGCAGGGCGATCGCTGCCCCACGCCATGATGATGATGATCCCGGAACCGTGGACTGCCCACGAATCGATGAGCGAAGCCAAGAAGGCGTTTTACGAATACCACGCCTGTCTGATGGAACCGTGGGATGGCCCCGCCTCCATCGCCTTTACCGATGGCTCGATGATGGGAGCCGTGTTGGATCGCAATGGTCTGCGCCCCTCCCGCTACTACGTCACCAAGGATGATCTGGTGATCATGGCCTCGGAGGCTGGAGTGTTGCCGATTGAGCCGGAGCGGGTCGCCTTTAAGGGACGGCTGCAACCGGGGCGGATGTTCTTGGTGGACATGGCCGCTGGTCGGATCATTGCCGATGAGGAAATTAAAAATTCCATTGCCACGGCGCACCCCTATCGCCAATGGTTAAATGACCATTTGGTGGAGTTGAGCCAATTAAACGGAGGAGCGCATGGCCATGCGCCCCAACCCGCCGCACTCCTGATTCAACAACAAATGGCCTTTGGCTATACCTTTGAGGATTTGCGGCTGTTGCTGACCCCGATGGCGCGGGATGGCGTGGAAGCGGTGGGTTCCATGGGCACGGATACGCCGTTGGCGGTGCTGTCCGATCGCCCCAAGCTGCTGTACGACTATTTCCAACAACTGTTCGCCCAGGTGACCAACCCGCCGATCGACTCGATTCGCGAGGAAATCATCACCTCCGCCGACACCACCATCGGAGCCGAGCGCAACCTGCTGAAGCCGGAGCCGGAAAGCTGCCATTTAATTAAGCTGAAAACGCCCATCCTCACCGATGCGGAAATGGCGAAGCTGAAAACGCTGGATGAACAGGGCTTCCGGTCGGTGACGCTGCCGATCCTGTTCCCGGCTGACCAAGGGGCGGCTGGACTGGAAGCCCGGTTACAGGAGATTTTTGCCGCCGCCGATCAGGCGATCGCCGCTGGGGTGAATATTATTGTGCTCAGCGATCGCGGCATCAACGCCGAGCAAGCTCCCATCCCCGCCCTGTTGGCCGTGGCGGGACTGCACCACCACCTAATCCGCCAGGGGAGCCGCACCCGTGTCGGGTTGGTGCTGGAGTCCGGCGAACCCCGCGAAGTGCATCACTTTGCCGTGTTGATTGGCTACGGTTGCGGTGCGATCAACCCCTACGTGGCCTTTGAAACGATCAACGACATGATCCAGCAGGGCTTGTTGGTGGGGGTAGACTACGCTACCGCCTGCAAGAACTACATCAAATCTGCCACCAAAGGCGTGATTAAAGTCGCGTCCAAGATCGGTATCTCGACGCTGCAAAGCTACCGGGGGGCACAGATTTTTGAGGCGATCGGCCTGAATAAGTCGGTGGTGGATCAGTATTTCAGTTGGACGGCTTCCCGGATTGAAGGGGTGGGACTGGAGGTGCTGGCTCAGGAGGCGATTCTGCGCCACAGCCACGCCTTTGCCGAACGGGCAGGCAGCACGCCAACGCTAGATGTGGGGGGTGAGTACCAGTGGCGGAAGGAAGGGGAAGCCCATCTGTTCAGCCCAGAAACCATCCACTCGTTGCAGAAAGCCGTCCGCACGGGTAGTTACGACGTATTCAAGCAGTACTCGACGCTGGTGAATCAGCAAAGCCAGAAGCACTTCACCCTGCGCGGCCTGTTGCAGTTCAAAGACCGTCAGCCGGTGCCGATCGACGAGGTGGAACCGATTGAAGCGATCATGAAACGGTTCAAAACCGGAGCCATGAGCTACGGTTCGATCTCGAAGGAGGCGCACGAAACGTTGGCGATCGCCATGAATCGGATCGGCGGCAAGTCCAACACAGGCGAGGGTGGCGAAGACCCGGAACGCTACACCTGGACGAACGAGCTAGGCGACTCCAAAAATAGCGCGATCAAACAGGTGGCCTCCGGGCGGTTTGGGGTCACCAGCCTCTACCTGTCCCAAGCGCGGGAACTGCAAATCAAGATGGCGCAAGGGGCAAAACCCGGTGAGGGCGGTCAGTTGCCCGGTAAGAAGGTCTACCCCTGGATTGCCCGCGTCCGCCACTCCACCCCCGGTGTGGGGCTGATTTCGCCGCCACCGCACCACGACATTTACTCGATTGAGGACTTGGCGGAACTGATCCACGACCTGAAGAATGCCAACCGCGCCGCCCGCGTCAGCGTCAAGCTGGTGTCCGAGGTGGGGGTGGGGACGATCGCCGCTGGGGTGGCCAAAGCCCACGCCGATGTGGTGCTGATCTCCGGCTTCGATGGCGGCACCGGCGCGTCACCGCAAACGTCGATCAAACACGCCGGATTGCCGTGGGAGTTGGGTTTGGCGGAAACCCACCAGACCTTGGTGCTGAATAATCTGCGATCGCGGATTGCTGTGGAAACCGATGGCCAGATGAAGACAGGTCGCGATGTGGTGATTGCTACCTTATTGGGTGCGGAAGAATTCGGCTTCTCCACCGCCCCACTGGTGACCATGGGCTGCATCATGATGCGCGTCTGCCACCTCAACACCTGCCCCGCCGGGATCGCCACCCAAGACCCCTACCTGCGCCAAAGCTTTGTCGGCGAACCGGAACACACCGTCAACTTCATGAAGTTCATCGCCCAAGAGGTGCGGGAACTGATGGCACAGTTGGGCTTCCGGACGCTGAATGAGATGGTGGGTCGCACCGATGTGCTGGAGGCCAAGCAAGCGGTGGATCACTGGAAGGCCAAGGGGATTGACCTGTCGAAGATTCTCTACCAGCCAGCAGTGGGGCCAGAGGTGGGTCGCTATTGCCAAATCCCCCAAGACCACGGGTTAGAAAAGTCGCTGGACATGACGGTGCTGTTGGATCTGTGCAAGGGGGCGATCGAGAACGGCGAATCGGTCAAAGCCAAGCTGCCGATCAAAAACACCGATCGCGTCGTCGGCACTATCCTGGGCAACGAAATCACCAAACGCCACTGGGACGGG
>CAZJZR010000305.1:2854-5275 GCA_964550475.1 uncultured bacterium | reverse complement strand
TGCCGATAGATCTGCATCAGAGCCATTTCCCGTTCTTCCTGAGAGGAGGTGCGGCTCACAGTGATGGGTTTGATGTCGATCCTATCCATAATTCTTTGTCTCCAACGTAAATTGCAATGCAATGACTGAGGAAAATTCAAATAGAAGCACCATGAATTTCCTTGTGGCTAAAACTTAATCTTGGTTCACCCAACTTAGTTTGCCGTTATCCATTCATCATCTATTCAATTGGAATTACTCAACGTGAAGAAAGCTACTTAACAAATCTGGTAATGGCTGGTCATGGTAAGAAAAGCACCGCTGCCTGATTTCAATCTGGAGATTTGTTCGTTCAGTTCTTCACTCATTCATCCTCAACCCACAATTACGAATTAAGAGGCTGTTTGAAAAGGGGATTAGATGGTTGATTGTTCTTGCCCAGAGCACATGAAAAATCAACTTTTAACCCACTCTTTATGCCTTGAATCTATTTTCAATCAATCGTTTCGGCTGAGGGATGAATTTTTGTGTCACCGTGGAATAGGTATTCTGACTGGGTTCCTTCATGCCTCAAGTTGCTGAGTCAAATTGACTACTTACGACTTGAGTGTTGATAGTTTCATCATGCCCAGTCAAAATCCAAATCGAACCGAAAAACATATTTCTTAATTAAAGTGTTGGTAGCAACTCCAGACTCAATAACAATACTGAACGAATCATTGCCAGTTTGTAACTAAGTTCCAAGAAGTCCGTAATTTCCCTATTTATTCATTCGCGGTAAGGGCAAACTTTTCAGCTTAATGCAGCCAATTTTAGTTAAAAAAATTGTTATTTTTATTAGCGATCGCTTCGATCGTGAAATTACTGATTGAGATCGGCGATCGCCTCCAAAATCTTGTCGAATTGGAAGTTTTCAGTCCAATGGGTCAGGGTTTTGGCTAGATTGGTCAATTCAGGGGGGATGGTTTGCACCAATTGGACAATTTCCAGGTCATTGCCTTGATTCGCCAATAAGCGTAATTGCTCAATCCATTCCGGTGTCATGGTGGCTAAAAGCTGGGAGTCCAACGCATTGGCGTAGGTGTAATTATCCTGCGCGGGTTCCTTAATTTGGCTGAGGTCATAGCGGTATTCCACCTGGAGCAAGGCGGCAATTTTGGCAAAGATATCCTCGGCTTTGAACGGCTTGCAGATGAAGTCATCACATCCGGCTGTCCGCATTTCAGCCTGTTGCTCGGTAAAGACGCTGGCGGTGAGGGCAATGACGGGGGTGCGGGGCAGATTTTGCTCCGTTTCGAGGGCGCGGATGCGACGGGTGGCTTCTTTGCCGTTGAGTTTGGGCATCCGGATATCCATAAAGATCAGGTGGGGTCGCCATGCTTGCCAACGGGCGATCGCCTCTTCCCCATCGTTGGCCTCTTGCAGTTCAAACCCGACGCTGGTCAATAGCTTATTCAATAGGAAACGGTTGCTGGGGTTATCTTCCACCAGCAGGATGCGGTAGGTGGGTTGGTTGGCGGCTAATCCGATCACCTGACCGGGGAAGGGGGAGGCTTTGGGCAACAGTTGGGTGGTTTCACCCAAGCCGACGGGAATGTGGAAGGAGAAGGTGCTGCCAACGTGCAATTGGCTGCGGACGGCAATTTCCCCCCCTAGCATTTCCGTATATTTGCGGCTGATCGCCAAACCCAACCCGGTGCCTTCGGTGGCGGTGCGTCCGGTACGGGTTTGTTGGAAGGCTTTGAACAGGTTTTGCAATTCGCTGGGGGCAATGCCGGGGCCGGTGTCTTCGATGTCAAAGTACAGCCAGAGTTTTTGCTCTAAGGATGGGGTGGGGGTGGGCTGATGGGCTTCGCCGTATTGCCAATTCACCCGCAGCAACACACTGCCGTGCTGGGTGAATTTAATCGCGTTGCCGAGCAGGTTGAGCAGAATTTGCCGCAGTTTGCCTTCGTCGGTGCGGATGGCTTTGGGCAGATCGCTGGGGTAGTCGAAGTGGAATTGCAGCCCTTTGGCGGTGGCACGGACGTGCAACATATCCCGCAGCCCATTCAGCAAATGATGCAGGTTAAATAGGCTTTCGTTGTAGGTTAAGGCTCCGGCTTCGATTTTGGACATTTCCAACACATCGTTAATTAGCTCCAGCAGGTGTTCGCCGCTGTTGCCGATGGTTTGTAAGTAGCGTTGGTATTCTGGCGAGAGGGAGCGATCGCGATTGAGCAGTTGGGTCAGTCCCAGAATCACATTCAGGGGGGTGCGGAGTTCGTGGCTCATGTTGGCCAGGAATTCGCTCTTGGCGCGGTTGGCGGCATCGGCGGCTTCCTTAGCACGTTTGAGTTCTTCCGCCTGTTCCTGCACTTGGATAAACAGTTCGGCCTGTTGCACCGCCACACCGAGTTGGTTGCCAATTTGCGACACCATTTGGATGGAGGCAGTTTGCCA
>CAZJZR010000305.1:0-2754 GCA_964550475.1 uncultured bacterium | reverse complement strand
ATGGCATTCCAGCCAGCCCCGACCGATTCAGCCACCACTTGCCCGCTCCAGTCAGGATTGAAGCGATAAATCAGGGTGCGATCGCAGTCTAGGGCTTGGCGCAATTCATCCGTGGTGGTGTTGAAGATGGTCTTGAGATCCAGGGTTTCGCGCATCCGTTGCAGGACGCGAGAGACGGTGCGATCGCGCTCACTGGTTTGGCGCAGGGCAATGGTGGACAGTTTGCGGTCAATGCCCACAGCGATCGCATTGGCCACCGCCGCCATTTCCTTTAAGATTTCATCCGGCAAGGGTTGGCGGGCAAAGATCGCCATCACCCCCAGCAGGCGATTGCGGATGGTGAGGGGATATCCAGCAAAGGCGACTATACCTTCCCGTGCCACCCACTCTGGATCGCTAATGTGGGGATCGTCAGTAATCTGATTGGAGAGGTAAGGTTTTTGGGTAGCGGCGATGTGGCCAATTTTCAACTCTCCCAAGGAAATGCGACTGTGGGCACCGTTGAGGTGGGTGTAGAGTCCGGCACTGGCTTGCAGAATCAACACCTGCTCCGGTTCATTAAATGTCCAAATGCGGGCAAAGACTGCGTTCAGATGTTGGTGCAGGGCGATCGCGCAACGGTTGAGCATATGTTGCATCGATTCAGATTCCGTTAGCGCGGTGCCAATGTCGGCTCGGAGGTCGGCCAACTTGAGTTGTTGCAATTGCCGCTCTTGGGCGTGTTTGCGATCGGTGATGTCGTAGATCATGCTGAGCAGGCAGGGTTGCCCTTGCAGCTCAATTTTTTCAAACGAACACAACCCTTCTCGCACTTCGCCGGAATGGACGCGGAAGGGCGTGTCTTGTTGCACCGATTGTTGTTGTTGTAAGGCTTGAATAATCCGTTGGCGATCGACCAAGTTAACCCAAATGTTGAGTTCTGATGAGGTTTTGCCAATCAATTGCTCCCGACTGTAGCCAAATAGGCTGAGAAAACTGGGGTTGGCATCCAAAAAGCGGCCTTCTGCTAAGGTGGAAATGCAACAGGCGATCGGGTTGGCTTGGAAGGCTTTGGAGAAGCGTTCTTGGCTTTCCTTCAGAGCCGTTTCCGCGCCAATTCGCTCGCGAATTTCCGCCTCTAGGCTGACATTGGCAGTCACCAGTTCGGCAGTCCGTTCCTCCACCCGCTGTTCTAGGTCAGCATAGGCGTGGCGTTTTTCATCCTCTGCCCATTTGCGTTGCAACTCTGCCGCTGCCCGTGCCGCAAATACGGTGAATAAGGCTTTGGTGCGATCGTCAACCTCAAACGGTTTGTCGTCCATGACGCAGAGATGCCCAATCGGGGCTTGCGCGTCATTCAGCAGGGGAATGCCCACATAACTCTCTGCGCCCAGAGTTGCTAACAGGTCGAGGTGAGGGAAACGCTGCTGAAGGTGGTTGGCATAATTGCACAGGGCTTTTTGGTGCAGCGCAACTTGGCACGGGGTATTGGCAAGGTTATACGCAAAATTGTCCATCGAGTGCCCCTGCGACCACACCGCCACGGTGCGGAGTGCCTCCAACGACTCATCCACGGTTTCGCAGATCATCACATGGGCAACGTTCAAGGCATCGGCGAGGGTTTGGGCAAGGGCAGGGAAAAAGTCGTTCCCTGTCACCGAAGACGTACCTGCCACAATCATTTCCAGGGTGGCTTCGGCGTGTTTGCGTTCGGCAACTTCCTTTTCTAACGCCTGGTTAATTGTTTCCAGTTGTTCTGGGGTTTTGAGAGAAAGGAATTGTGGCAGTAATTCTACTAACTGTAAGGCGGTATAGCAGGATACTAAGCCTGTGAGGGCACGTTCCAGACCAGACACCCAGTAGATCGGATACCACAGGGTCACAATGTCGAGGATGTGACCTGCGCCACAGAGAATGATGAAGGCTCCAAACAGCAAAAAGACTTGGGAAAAGGGGACATCCTTGCGTTTGCTGACAAAGTAAATCAGCATGGCGGGGATGGAGAAGTAGGCGATCGCGATCAGGGCATCGCTGACGACGTATAAACTCACCAATGGTGTTTGCCACAAATAGCATTGGCCATGGGGCATATACTGATTCGCGGATAGCCAATTGGTCACCAAGTCCAACATAAGTCTCGTTGCCAGGTAGTCTCTAACTCTTTTCAGTGTAACGATATTAGTGTAACGATTTGTTAAGAGCTGATAAATTGGGCGATGCGGTGGAGAAAAGCGTGACGGCAGACGGGGATCAGCATCCAGTCCTGCAACGGGCGATCCGAGTGATGCGAGAACAGGTGGCACCGTTGGCGGCGGCGATTGATAGGCAACCCGCAGCGATGGCGACAGCGTTGGAGTGGCTGGGGCAGGCGGGCTTATTGGCCGCACGGGTGCCATTCCGGTGGGGTGGGGCGGCGTTATCGCCACTCCAGATGTGCCAATTTCAGGAAATTGTGACTCGCTACTCCGGGGCGTTGGCGTTTGTGCAAGCGCAACACCAAAGTGCGGGAGCGATGCTGAGTCGCAGTGCCAATGCCATGCTGCAACAGACGTATTTACCCGACTTCGCCAGCGGGAAAACTCGGATTGGCATTGCCTTCGCCCATTTGCGGCGATCGCCCAGTCCCCTACAGGCCATCCCCGTCCCCGGTGGGTATGAATTGACTGGACAGGTACCGTGGGCAACGGGATTTGGGTACTTTCAGCAGTTAATCGTGGCGGCTCGGTTGCCGGACGATCGCTGCGTTTATGGTCTGGTGCCGTTTTGTGATTACGT
>CAZJZR010000304.1:0-5277 GCA_964550475.1 uncultured bacterium | reverse complement strand
GAAACCCGCGTAGGCGGGTTTAGTTCTTGTAGATGCGGTTTTAACCGCCCCTCCGCCAACCATGAAATACGCCCGGCTGTAACGAGATCACAATTCAGATCAGCATTGAGTGAGATCAGCATTGAGGCAAGAATATTGAGGCAACATTGAGGCAACATTGAGGCAACAATGTGTAACCGTTCACTCCCCGTCAGGGGAGGAACCAGCGGGCGTAGCCCGCAACGCTTTTCCTCTGTGGGGATATGAATGGTTACAAGAATGTGACATCAACATTGTTGTCTCGTCAATTTGTAGACCTAGCAGTTTATAGCGGTTTGCATATTTATGAGGCACAGTCGATAAATTAGAACTCCCACTGAGTAAGGGATTGAGTGGTGTGGGCATCGCCCACACCACCGCAAGCGGCTATAGTAGACCCGACCACTTAATTAGATCAGACACCATCCCTCAGAATTAGCGGTCATTTAATCACGCTTCTCCGAATCATGATCTCGATTTATATCCTCACTTATAACGAAGAGATTGATATTGCTGATTGTATTGAGTCGGCGCAGACGGCTGGAGCGGATGACATTATTGTGGTGGATTCGTGTAGCCGCGATCGCACCGTTGAAATAGCCAAACAGTATCCAGTGCGTGTAATCGAACATGCCTTCGAGAGCCACGGCAAACAACGGACCTGGATGTTGGAAACCATTCCCGCCAAGTATGAATGGGCGTATATCCTAGAAGCCGATGAACGCATGACCCCGGCGTTATTTGCAGAATGTTTGCAAGCAATTAACAACCCGAACTATGTGGGATATTACGTCGCCGAGCGGGTGATGTTTATGAACCAATGGATCCGCCGCAGTACCCAATATCCCCGCTATCAACTGCGCTTACTCAAATTAGGCAAAGTCTGGTTTACGGACTACGGCCATACCGAACGAGAAGTCTGTGAGGGGCCAACTGGATTCCTGAAGGAAACCTACCCGCACTATACTTGCGGCAAAGGTTTAAGCCGCTGGATTGATAAGCATAACCGTTACTCCACCGATGAAGCCCACGAAACCCTGCGACAGCTAAAACAGGGAGGTGTGGCCTGGAAAGATCTATTCTTTGGCGGGTCAGAGGTTGAACGTCGCCGCGCCTTGAAAGATTTGTCCTTGCGCTTACCGTTTCGGCCACTACTGCGATTTTTGTACATGTACTTCTTGCTGGGGGGCATTTGGGATGGCCGTGCCGGATTCGCTTGGTGTACCCTGCAATGTTTTTATGAGTATTTGATTTTGCTCAAGGTGTGGGAGTTGGAACACCTGCCGCCCCATCCCTCTCTCCTGACCACCGCACCATCAGCATCTTCACCGTCGCCTGATGCGGCGGCTGAATCCTTAACACCTGTCACCTCCGATTCAACCTCCAATTCGGCCTAACCCGGATTATTTACGACAGTCTACATACCGATAGGGGCAATGCCCCTACGATTTTCGGGGATTATCCTGAATGAGGCAGGATAGGTCAAGACAACTGTAAGATAAGCTACCAATTATTTTCAGATTTTCCATTTGCTGACATAATTGGGTATTCGTTTTGTTATGGCTTCCCAACCAACCGTTGAGTCTTGCTCTGCCACCACAAGTCAGTTCTAGCCCCACTGAACTTGCAACAATTCTTTACACGGTATACAACATAGATGTAGAGCATTCAGAGATCCCATTGATCGCGATTGATCGCGAAGTGCGATCGCCACTGGTCAGGGAAAACCGTTAACAGGACGTAACAGCAGACTATGACAAGGCAAAAGGAGATTGGATTGTCCTTAGTCCAACGGTTAAAGCAAGATCTGAAAAATGATCTGATCGCAGGTTTATTGGTCGTGATCCCGTTAGCCACGACGATTTGGCTGACCTTTACCATCGCCAATTGGGTGATTGAGTTTCTCACCAGCATCCCCAAACAACTCAATCCCTTCCATGATCTGCATCCGTTACTGCTGACGCTAATTGACTTGACTGTGGGATTTGCCGTGCCATTGCTCAGCATCCTGTTCATTGGGCTGATGGCGCGTAACATTGCCGGACGGTGGTTGTTGGACGTTGGCGAGCAACTGTTGCAAGCAATCCCGCTGGCAGGGGCGGTGTACAAAACCCTGAAGCAACTGTTGGAAACGCTGCTGAAGGATTCCAATAACAAGTTTCGGCGTGTGGTGTTGGTGGAGTATCCCCGGCGGGGCGTGTGGTCGTTGGGATTTGTCACAGGCACCATCAGCGCGGACATTCAAGCCAATTTCTCTGGCGAAATGCTCAGTGTGTTCATCCCCACCACGCCCAACCCCACCACGGGCTGGTATGCAGTTGTGCAAGAGGATGATGTAATTAACTTATCCATGTCGATTGAGGATGCCTTTAAGGTGATTGTGTCGGGTGGAATTGTGGCTCCTCCTGTCTCGGTAGCCACCCCAACTGCCTCCCTGCCCAGTCGCTCCGCTGAAGCTCCCCTGCCAACCCTGTTCCCAGAGCTGCGTCGCCAACCGCTACCGTTGGAAGAGGATTAGTCCAGTGTTACCACTAGTTTTGACGGGTAATTCCGTAAGAGTTGCCCCTGAGGGTCTGTAAAAATATAAGTTCATGGTTTTAACTCTCTGAAAAAACTTTGTGCATTCTTTGTGCCTTGGTGTCTTAGTGGTTAAGCGCACCTTCACCACCAAGCCACTAAGACACCAAGAATGCACAAAGGAAATTTAGTCAGTGCTTTGAAGTTATCTTGACAAGCCTTAAAACAAAAATTGACAGCGAACTGAGCAGCTTAGACCGGATGATCCGTAACTTTATTTTCTACTGTACCTTGTCAACTAAATCCCATGCAGCCCCGACGTATTGCCCGTGAATTGGCGTTTTTAAGTTTGAGTCAGCTATCCAGTAAACCAGAAAAATTGGGGCATCAAGAACTGCAACATCTCGTGGTGACGGCCATCCGCACCCTCACCTCGGAGGTGAAGGAAGCCCTGGAGGTGGCGGCAGATGAGTTAAATCGGGGCAGCGATCGCCTCCTGAACAGCGAAGTCCGTGCCCCGGATGTGGAATCGGCGCGGGTGATGGTGCAGGAAGCGATTGACCTGACCAAGGCCGCCATTAATCGCTTAGGGATTTCCCTAGAACTGCCTGAAACCCTGCAATTGGCCAACCAAACCGATGTGCGTGACTACGCGATCAAAATTATCCAGACCTTCATCAAGCATCGCCAAGCGGTTGAACAGAACCTCGCTGAAGTGATGGTGTCGTGGACGTTGAGCCGTTTACCCAGAACTGATCAAGACATTTTGCGAATTGCCGCCACCGAGATTGAGTTTTTGGCGGTGCCAGAACAAGTGGCGATTAACGAAGCGGTGGAACTGGCTAAACGGTATAGCGATGAAGAAGGCACCCGACTGATCAACGGCATCTTGCGACGGCTGAGCAATCGCCGCAAGTCGTTACCATTGGATGATATTGAGATATAGAAATTGCTAATGGGTCATTGGTAATCGGTAATGGGTTGCCGATTGCTTGTCACTCAACCGATCTCGCCCCGCTCCTTGAGCGTAGCCGAAAGGAACGGGGTCGCCGATCCCACCACCTTTACCACTCACCCATCCACCCACCTCTCTCTCCCACTCACCCACCCACTTCCCTACCCATGACTCCTCTCAGTTGGAACGAGTTAGAAGCTCTGAGCGATTTTCAATTGGATCGGATTAATGGCTCCACCAATGCCCAATCGCGGTTGCGGTTGTTTGGCCAACCGGAATCGGCGGTGCGCGTTACCCTCTACCGGGATCACCATGCCTGGTGTCCCTATTGCCAGAAAGTCTGGCTGTGGTTGGAGGAAAAACAAGTTCCCTACCGGATCGAAAAGGTGACGATGTTTTGCTATGGGGAGAAGGAAAGTTGGTATAAGCGTAAGGTGCCATCGGGAATGCTGCCCGCGATCTCCCTCGATGGTCAATTGATTACGGAAAGTGATGACATTTTGATTGCCCTAGAGCAGGCGTTTGGCGTATTGGGGCGGGGAACGCTAGACCCCACCGTGATCCCGTTGCGCCGATTGGAACGGATGTTGTTCCGGGCGTGGTGTCGCTGGCTGTGCTATGTGTCGATGACTCCCCAACAGGAACGGCAAAATCGTGGCCAGTTTGTTGAGGTGGTGCAGCAGGTGGAAGCCGCCTTGGCCGCTACTCCTGGCTCCTATTTCCTAGACGATTTTAGTACGGTGGATGTGGTGTTTACGCCCTATGTGGAGCGGATGAATGCCAGCCTGTACTACTACAAGGGGTACTCATTGCGGGAAGAGAATCCCCGCTTGGCGGACTGGTTTGCGGCGATGGAAACGCGCCCCACCTATCGCGGCACCCAAAGCGATTTCCACACCCATGCTCACGACTTGCCACCCCAGATGGGTGCCTGTTGGAGTAATGATACGCCGGAGGCGCAGCAGAACCAGGCACGGGTGGATCAAGGGCCGTGGTTTGGCTTGCCGGATGTGGGGTATGCGGAACCAGAAACGTCACGGGCGGAGGCGTTGCATCGGGTCGCCAAGCATCGGGCTACCTTGACGCGGATTAATCCCGCCGATGACCAGGTGTTTGATGTAGCGTTGCGCTGTGCCCTCACCTGGATGATGACGGGGGAGGTGTGCCAACCGCCAGCCGGAGCGGATGTGGCGTTGCGCTATTTGCGCGATCGCATCTGCGTTCCCCGTGATATGTCGATCTATGCCGCCAAGCGATTGCGGGAGGCATTAGAGAAAACAGCAGCGTTGGCGGGGGATGGTCAGAGTACCCCGATCCCCACCAAACACCGCCGGGATCAAGATCCAGCCAATTTTTTGGCAATGTCCCGTTGAAAAGATTAGGTTTATACCCCTCCTGCCAACGATCGCGCGGCGGCGATCGCGGCTTGCCCCAAAGCCAATCCCCCATCATTGGCGGGTACTTGCTGGTGAGTTAACACGATGAAGCCGTGGGCAACTAACCGTTGCCGCACCAACTGCAACAGGGTGAGGTTCTGGAATACGCCTCCGGTGAGGGCGACATGGGTGAAGTGGTGGGTTGGGTGGAGGTGTTGGGTGAGTTGGGCGATCGCCGCTGCTAAGCCCAGGTGAAACCGCGCCGCAATCCGGGCAGTCTCGATTCCCTGCTGCAAATCCCCCAAGAGGCATGGCCACAGCGGAGCCGCACTGAGGACGGGGGACAGATCAAACGAATAGGCTGAGTCCTGTTCCTGCTGTAATAGGGTGGGTGAAATCAGGGCTTCCAGG
>CAZJZR010000303.1:0-5278 GCA_964550475.1 uncultured bacterium | reverse complement strand
GAAGATGTGTTGGTGTGGTTGCATCCCGCGATCGCGGTCACCGTCATTTTTCCCCTAATTGGCATGACGGTGAACTTTGCATGGCAAACTCGCCAGCGTCGCCTGCAATCCACCGATGGCGGACGCAGCCGTATCCCCTCCATGGTGGGGCCAGAACACCTGAAGCTGGGACGATGCCTCACGGGTGGGGTCGTGGGACTGGCCTTACTGGGTTGCACCCGTCCGTTAGTCGCGCACATCCTCAACGAACAACTGTGGAGTAGCAGCCCCCTGCAAGTGTTGCTGGTGGCGTTGATGTATCCCGTCTGCATCGGGTCACTGGTGATGCTGTACCGGGTTGAACCGGCCAAATGGCGCGCCTTGTTTGCCACCCTGACCGGAGCCAGTTTAGTCGTCATCAGCTTACAGCCAGGGATCTTTCGCCGGGACTACGAGTGGTTCGTTTCCCACTTTTACTTTGGTATCACCGCTGCCCTGCTGATGATTTTCTCCCTCGCCATCATCCCGGACATTTACCAAGACCGCAGTTATACCTGGCGACGCATCCATGTGGCGGTGAATTGCGTGGCCTTACTGTTATTCATCGCCCAGGGGTTAACGGGCACACGGGATTTGCTAGAAATCCCCCTCAGTTGGCAAAAGCCTGCGATTATCCAGTGCAACTTCGACAAAACTTCCCCTGGTTACAAGACCTGTCCCACGGCTGTACCGTCACCCTCACCCTAATCGCACCCACCCTCAGTCCCCTTGACGGGTCGCTTCAAGGAAGCGTGTGAGTGGGGATTTGATTTTCACGCTCGTCCCGAAGAGCCGTAACCCATAATGCCTGAGAGGGGTGTGCCGAATTCGCAACATCAAGCTGACATCCGGGGCTGAGCCACATGCTGGGCTAAATTGAGATACTGCTGAGAGACTGTGGCTAATGTGAATTGGTCTAGCCAGCTTGCCTCCACCTGTTTTAATTTGCCATCTAACACGTCTGAAATGGCAGTAGCCATAGCTGTCACATCGCCTACAGGGACAAGATGCCCGTATTGACCATTGGCCAAAATTTCTGCTGGCCCTGCCTGACAATCGGTTGAGACGACAGGTACTCCCAAAGCCATGGATTCAATCAGTACGGTTGGCAACCCTTCCCACCGAGACGAGAGTGTAAATACTGCTGATTTGGCAATGTAGGCATAGGGATTGGCGATAAACCCTAAAAAGGCGACATCGGATTGTAGCCCCAGTTCCTTGACCAACGCATGGAGACGAGACCGCTCTGGGCCACGACCTAAAAGAGCTAAGCGGGCGACACGGGTTTGACGAATTTGAGCAAAGGCGCGAATTAAGGTGGGGAAATCCTTCTGTACATCTAAGCGACCGACTCCCACAATCACCGGAATCTGATCGGAGTCTGGAACAGGCTCGGATGGAAACCAGGGATGGTCAACTGGCGATCGCGCTTTTTCGTATAAATCGGGAGTAATCACAGGGTTGTAAATCACTGTAATCTGTTCCAGGGGCAATCCCGTCACTGCGGCCAGGTCAGTCGCTACGTCTTGGGAAACCGCGATTACACCATCCGCTAACGGGTAAAGCAGTTTTGCTAACAACGGCGACCAACGATCCTCGCGTTTATTTTGGGCGTGAATTGACAAGACATTCTGTTCACAAACCAATAGCCGCGTCTTGCCGCCAGCCAACAATTTTGATAACACCGCAATTTCATTGGTGTAATGCAAAATGGAAATCAAGACATCTGGAACATTGTTGGATAGATATTGAGTTAGTTTAGGGATTCCCTGCAACAACCGCCGAGACTGTAAATCAATCACTCGCACTTCAGATGGAATTTCTGGCAAGTAGGGACCAGTGGCCTCATTCAAAATCAAATCAACCTGAATCCCAAGCCGAACAAACTCCTGCATCAGGTTGACCATAACGCGCTCTGCCCCACCACCAGCGAGCATTCGCATATAAATTGCTATCCGCAGATCTAACTTTGACATACGTTGCCCCAGCGCAGTTTTACTCTGAGAGGGTAACCGTTCACTCCCCGTTAGGGGAGCAACAAGTGGGTGTAGCCCGCAACACTTTTCCCATGGGGGGACGTGAGGGGACGTGAACGGTTACCAGTTGGGAGTGTTATATATAACGGAACAAGTGTTATTCAATTCAAGTATCCGAGAGCAACCATGATAGACATCACTGTGGCCATTTGTACTTACAATGGTCAAAACCGAATTCCCTTGGTACTCAAGCACCTGCGATCGCAAGTCAATACCGAATCTATCCAATGGGAAATATTGGTTGTTAATAATAACAGTACAGATAGTACAGAAGCGATTGTTCGCCAACACCAAGCTGATTGGCCTGATGCTTATCCCTTACGTTACTGCGTTGAACCCAAACAAGGACTCGTATTTGCTAGACAACGCGCTGTTCAAGACGGCAATGGCCGATTAATTGCTTTTTTAGATGACGACAATTTCCCTGCCCCCAATTGGGTCGCAGCAGCGGTTGAATTTAGTCAATCCCATCCCCGTGCTGCGGCTTACGGGAGTCAAATTCACCCCCTCTACGAGGTGGAACCGCCTCCCAACTTTGACCGGATTGCCATTTTTCTCGCCATTCGGGAAGTCAAAAAAACGTTTTCATACACCAATGACCCGCAACATGCCCCAAAACGGTTTTTCCCGCCCGGTGCTGGCTTAGTCGTCCGCAAAGATGTTTGGTTGGCTCATGTACCGGAAGCTCCCGTCATGATAGGCCGAGTCAACCAATCGTTAATTGGTGGTGAAGATACGGAAGCACTAACCCACATCAAACAAGCCAACTGGGAGATTTGGCATAATCCCAATATGCAAATTCAGCACCAAATTCCCCAGTCCCGCCTAACTCGCGACTACCTCGCTAAACTCTTGCATGATAATGGACTGGGGCGGCATCCATTGCGGATGATTGGGGTTCCACTTTGGCAACGACCAGCTTGGACTCTCGCCTACTTAGCGAATGACTTCCGGAAATTAATTTTGTACTACATCAAACACTATCGCGATCTTCCAGAAGACACTGTAGCCTGGAGCGAAATGCAGGTATTTGTCGGTAGCCTCAAAAGTCCTTTTTTCTATTGGGGACGGTAAATACCAGCCGTTCTGAGTTACTAATAGTTTGGAATTGCACTGAGTTTAAGCATGGCCATATTGCACGGTAGTTGGATCGCTCAGGGACGGTTACAGGGATACCTCTTTATTTGGGCCGAAACCTGGCGACGTGTGGAGGCGATCGCTGCCGATGCAATGATCCATCCCCACCCCTTAGCGATGACCACTACGGAGCTAACGGCTTGGCTCCAATCCCACCCCAACGTTGGCACTATGCCTGCCCATCCCGTCCAACACACCCTGGCACTGCCGACGGTGATGGATGGGGCAAATGTGTGGGTGGAACACTCCGCTACACCCCTCGATTCGGAACCACCGCTGCCCCTCTATCCCTGGCACATCGAGGGACTTGCCCTAGAGCCGTTATCCGCCTTGGCCGTGTTGAATCGGTTGCCGTTGGGGCGGCTGGATGGCGAAGAAACGTGGTTGGGTGATGATTTGCGCTTTTGGTCGCACATTGGCCGCTGGAGTTTAGATTTGCTCTCCCGTGGCAAGTTTCTGCCTGCGTTGGCTGGGGGAAAGTCGGTACCGGGACTCGCCCACGCCCACTGGCAACCGTTACTAGACAGCACCACCGACCTGACCCGCTTGGAACAGTTCAGTCGGCAGATGCCGTTGGTCTGTCGAATGTATGGGCAGGAAGTCAGGAATGGGGGTGATAAGCCTCCTTCTCCCTACTTGGGAGAAGGAGGTTTGGAGGATGAGGGTAAAGCTGGCGGCATCAACGTTACCAGAGGTGGGAAGGGCGACAATTCTGAAATCGAGGCGAGTGCTTCCCCTGTGCAACCGTTAGCGATCGCCCTTCCTCCTTCAGCCCAGACGGTGTTGCGATCGTTCCTGTCCCATGTGTTGGATAGTCAGATCCGACCTGTGACAGCCAGCCAACCGCTGCCCAAGGTTGATCCGGTGTTGCAGCAATGGTTACAGGCGTTGGGATCAGCCAATGGGCGGTTGGAGGCGGAACCGATGGCTTTGTCGCGGTTGCGGACGGCCTTGGCCAATTGGACGGTGCCACTGGACGATCGCCTCGCGGAACAAACCCTATTCCGTACCTGTTTTCGCCTGCATCCCCCGGTCAGTGGTGCAGTGACCTGGCGGGTGGAGTATGGCTTACAGGCGATCGATGACGGGAATTTTTGGGTGGATGCGGCGACCCTGTGGCAGCATCCGGTGGATGAGTTGGTGCATCAGGGGCGATCGCTGCCCAAACCCCAGGAAACCTTGCTGAAAGGGTTGGGCTTAGCCTCCCGCTTCTTCGGTGCCGACGACAATCCCATCGATCGCAGCTTGGAAGACCAATACCCCATCGATACCTGGCTTAACCCCACCCAAGCCTACGAATTCATCAAATCGATCGCTTGGCGGTTGCAGGAAAACGGCTTGGGGGTGATCCTGCCGCCCAGTTTGGCCAATCGGGACGGGGTGGCCAATCGGTTGGGGCTGACCATCCAAGCCCAAACCCCCACTCGTCGCAAGGGGGGCGAACTGGGACTGCAAAGCCTGCTCAACTTTAAGTGGGAATTGTCGATTGGTGGCCAAACCCTCTCCAAAGCCGAGTTTGAACGGTTAGCCGCCCTCAACACGCCGCTGGTGGAAATTAACGGCGAATGGGTGGAACTGCGCCCCCAAGACATCCGCGCCGCCCGCGACTTTTTCGCCACCCGCAAGGATCAAACCAATCTGTCCCTAGAAGATGCCCTACGGATCAGCAGCGGCGACACCCAAACCATCGGCAAGTTGCCCGTAGTCAGCTTTGAAGCCTCTGGCCCCTTGCAGGAGTTGGTCACCACGTTGACCGGAAACCGGAGTGTGGAGGCGATCGCCGCTCCACCGGGATTTCGCGGCGATTTGCGGCCTTACCAGTCCAAGGGGGTAGGCTGGCTGGCCTTCCTGAGTCGTTGGGGCTTGGGTGCCTGCCTCGCCGATGATATGGGCTTGGGCAAAACCATCCAATTCATCGCCTTTTTGCTGCATTTGCAGAGCCAAGACAGTTTGGAACGCCCGTTTTTGCTGATCTGCCCCACGTCGGTGCTGGGGAACTGGGAACGGGAGGTAAAGAAATTTGCGCCCCAATTGACGGTGATGGTACACCACGGCGACAAACGCAGTAAGGGCAAGGCGTTGCACCG
>CAZJZR010000302.1:0-5298 GCA_964550475.1 uncultured bacterium | reverse complement strand
CGCGCCGATCCAACAGGCGAAAGTCTCCGGTATTGCGGGGAATGGGGATGGAACTGAACCGATCCATAATCTGGTAAAACTGATCAGCCGTAAAGCGTTTCAGCCAGCTTTCGCCTTGCCGCGATCGCCGCGTCGCGTAGACCACATCATAGCCCTCGCGCCAGCGGTCAATTAGCTCACCAATTAGCTCCGGGGGGTCTTGCAAGTCGGCATCAATCGGGATTACCGCTCGGCCTTGGCTGTAGTCCAACCCAGCGGTTAGCGCAATTTCCTTGCCAAAATTGCGCGATAAATCCAGCACCTTAATCGCTGAATTGCGCTGGTGGTGCTGAATCAGGCAATTTAACGTATTATCTCGACTGCCATCATTAATGCAAACAATTTCATAACTCATCCCCAACCCTTGCAACACCGTCTCCAACCGTTCAAACAAATAGTCAATGTTGGGTTCTTCGTTGTACAGCGGCACCACCACCGAAATGTCCGGTGAGGCGGGGGGCGTTGCACCACAAGGGTCGGACGATGGCGAGGGGGCAGGGTGGTCGGTCATGGCGGTGGGGCGAAGGTGAGGAGGATTTGTCGAGATGGCAACGTTAGATCGGGCAACATCAATCTGGTAACGTGGCCGTTTATTGCACCTGCGATGGATTAGCCAAATAATCCGCCACCACATGGCTAATTTCGGCCATAAACCGTTGGGTGGAGAACAACTGCTTTTGTTGTTCCAACGCTTGGCACAATTGCGCCTGTAACTCCGGATTACTCAGCACCGCCACAATCTTATCGGCAGCCTCCGGTGCTTTACGAAACAACAATGCCTCATTTTGACTACCGACAATTTCCACCTGTCCCCCTTTACTACGGACAAACGGTAATGCTCCGGCTTTCACCATTTCGGCAATAGAAATGCCAAACGGTTCTTGCTTGTAATGAATGCCATAGCGACAGCGGGATAACAGGTCTACATAATCTTGATATTTCAAGCCTTCGTAGAGGGTAACCCAATCGGAATTTTCGGCAACTAATCGCTTAATAAACTGTTGATATCGCCATTCATAAATCCCATCGCCGCCCCCGGTCATATACAGTTTGATATCAAAGCCTTGATCGCGGACTTGCTTGAGAATTTGAATCACTTGATGGGGTTGTTTGGTCTTGGTTAACCGACCGCTACAAATGAAGGCATTTTCTTTTTCCGCCCACGGTTTTGACACCACATCAATCACCACAGGCGGATAGATCACCTTGGCAGTAATACCGTATTCTTTCTGCACCGCGTCGGCAACGGTTTGAGAATTGGCAACGGATAGATTCGCTTTCAGATTGACTTCAGAAAAATTAGAAATGCGTTGATGAATTGGCTTGCCTTCCAACACCTTGATCCAGTGAATATATTGCAATCCGACTTTGCCCAAATCAGTCGCATTAAATCCAGAAATTACCAAATCATAGTCTTGGCTGTGGGCTTTGAAAAAGCGTAATAGCAGATGGAAAATCAAGATTCTGGCATCAGGACTGTTAGCAATTAAGGCGTAACAAAGGGATTGGGTAAATTCAGGAAATAAGGCTTTGACGGTCACATCAGCCGCAGTTAAATGGGTGCCGTACATGATGTTTAATCGGGCAAAATCGACGGGCGTGACGGTAAATAACGTCACGGCGTAGCGATCTTTCAGAGCTTCTAACATCCATAAACCAACCGCTTCGGCTCCACCGCCCATAAACGCAGGGTAGTACACGGCAACGGTTTGTTGGGTCACAAGAAGCTCCTGATTGGATGAGTGGAGTGAAATGGAGTTGCGAATTGACGAGTGAAATTTGGATTAGCTCTAATCGGGGATTCAGACGGCGTGGGATTCTGCGGTGGGTAGTGGCGTTTCGATGGTTTGGCAGAGTTGATTCAGGCTGGCTTGACAACGGTTAAAGGCCGCGATCGCGGGTTCCATGACTTCTGCGGCGATCGCGACTTTCTCCGACTTCGGGGTTCGCAAAATTCGCCCTGCTTTAATATTTTCCGATGTATCTCCGACATATTTCATCCCGGTTGTACTGAGCAGTTGATATTCTTCGGTAAACGGTTGACTGACCTGAAGAAAATTCTGCAATCGATCAAATACGGGCTGCGTCTGATGAATTAATTGATCATGGGTAATCAAAAGGCTGGGTTTTTGATCGGCTAATAAGTTGGCATAGTCTACCAATTTATCCAGTCGAGTCACATAATACTGCACCGCTTCCGCCTCAGTTAAGTGCGGTTTCAGTTTAAGAATGCTGGGGATACTGGGTGCGGCATCACGCAGTAAGAAAATGATTTTCAAATTGGGGAATAACAATAATTGTTCATCCACCAATTTGTTGTTGTGTAGTAGTTTATCTAGCGCGTAGCGGCGGGACATGGTGCGATCGCTTAACCGCGTATGCAGTTTGAACAGCAGCGACTTGAAATCCTGAGCCGATTGATACCGGATGTGCGTTTCACCAAACCCCAAAATCTCTGGATTGGCACTGAGCAAATGGGTTAACAACGACGACCCCGATCGCATATGGCTGAGGATAAAAATGAACTCAAATGGCGAATCTCGAAACAAGACGCGATCGGGTTGGTGGGGCGTATTAATCCGATAGCGATAATAACCATTGACCAAATCGCCCTTCAGTTTGCGACCAAAGTTAAGTACAGAGTCGAGACTGTTAGCCATAGCGGAGGTGCAGGGGAATGAAAGGAGCAGGACGGGAACCGGAAGTCACGATGCCGCCGGACTGATGGCAAAGGGCTATGCCTGGGTTGCCAACGCTTCTAACCATAATTGTTCATCTAAATCATAGATGCCTGCTTGTCGCGGCGGATACCAACCGGACTCAACGCGGCGCAGAATTTCGGGGAGAGCTTGGATAAAGGCAGGGCCACGGGCGATCGGGTGCAGCGTCCATGCCTGGGGTGAGGTCAAATTTGCCCGGACGTAATCGCTAGCCGCCAACTGGTTGGTTACCATAATTTCCCAGGATCCCAGCAATCCCTTACCCGTCAGATAATTCAAAGCCGTTTTGGCAGAGTTGGGCAAGTAGTCAAAAATCCGATTGCGATAGGGTCGCCACAGAATCGGCAAGGGCAAAAATTGCTCAAACCGTTGCCGTTGCACCAAATAGGCGCGACTGCCAAAATGCTTCATCGTGGCATGGGCTAACGGGTCGGCAGGAACTGGAGCGTCGGGGGTGGGCGGCCCCGCCAAAGGACGGACAAACAACACCTGTGACTGGGTTTCCATCAGTTTGATGGCATCGGCAATCCAACTGTGGCCGGGGGCTTGGTACAGCATCATGTCGCTGTCGAAGTGCAACACATAATCGCCCGGAACGGCCTCTAGGGAGAAAATGGTGCCCAGGATGGGATAACCCTTGTAGTTGTGGGTGAGGCGAATGTTGGCGGTGCCGAGGTGTTTGCGGTAAACGGTTTGGCGATAGGAATCGGAATAGTCGATGTCAATAATCGTATCGACCACATTGGCTTGTAACAATTGGTTGCAGCAATCGCGCAACTGTTCCATGGTGCCAATGCCGGGACGATTGCGTTTTTCACCGCTGAGGGGGGCTGTGTCAACGCAAAGTACCCGCTTGAGAAAGGGGAAGTTGCACATTTTCACCAAGTGGGGAATGGTGTGCATCATGAAGGGGAGGTCGGTGCGGGCAACTAAGATTGACAGCGAACACGTCGGTGAACTCATCCATCCTCACAAAACGTATTGATTACACCCAAGTTACAGCATCCTACAGGACACTCCATCCACTGTGATGCTTGATTTGGGTTCGGGTCGTGGATTTCATAAAACCACAACCTGTACGGGCGGGTTTAACCGATCAATCGGCCTCCTGCCATGGATTTGCCAGTCAAACCCGTCCCTACAACTCTGGAACTTATTTAATCCTTAGTCCTGAAGGGGTGTCCCTTATCGGCTCTAGCATAACCGCTGAGCCTTAGTACGGTCAAAATCTGGCGGGCGGGCTAGCAGGTCAGGTAGGCGATTAGGGAGTCGCGGGAAAATCATATCCCCGTGATAGGCGTAGGGACACGGCAATGCCGTGTCCCTACAGGTAGCGGTGTCAATACATTATTTATCTGCAAATCCCTTAGTGGGAGATTAGTGGGCGATCGCTAAAAAAATCACCCATTCGGTTGACCCCTAGGGACTGTTTCAGTAAATTCCCCATGGTGTAGAATATCAACAAAGATGAATTTTCGTAGTTTTTGATACAGAAAAAGCCATGATTCTTGTGTCAGCGAAAATATCGGAGATAGGCTTGACAAGGGAACTGCATAGGATGACCTTGCAGATTTGTCACCGTTCACTCCCTGTTGGGGGAGTTGTGAATAGTTACGCAGAGTTAAATTACACACATTTGAATAGGGTTGGACATCACTATGACTACGGCAATGCATCCGATGGATGCTCAAACACTGGCGAAACACCAAGACAATATGATGGCTTCCTTGGCGCGGCGCGTCGAAGCCGCACGGGCAGCGCACAATACGGAATTATTAGCATTACTGGAACGGGAACAACGGCAATTGGCGGGGTTGACCACAGCCACTAACCGCAGCCAATCCATGCAAGCGATGATCAATTGGTTGCAATCCCTGTCTCAGGGGTTCGTGAAGGTGTTGAATCCGTCCCATGAGTTGGAAGTACAACAGATTACTGACGCAACCGGAGTGAGCTGGTGGTATGCCTGGGATCCACGCACAGGTAACTGTCTGTATGCCGATACGGAAAATGAAGTCCGGATGTGGATTGAGGAAAATTACGTCGTCGGTTAAGTCGTCGATGCATCAGTCATGGGTGGTGGGCAGTCGGTTGTCGTCAACCGTTGCCCCGTCCCAAAATCGCCGGATTACCCACGTCACACAGTCCCGCTACACAACCGATCATTAATGTGGCGAGGGTGGCCGCCCAGAGAGCTTTCCAGCCCACTTCGGTGATTTCCTTGCGCCGCTGGGGGACTAGCCCCACCATACCGCCGACAAAAATGCCGACGGAAGGCAGGTGGGCAAAGCCGCAGAGGGCATAGCTGAGGATCATCAGGGCGCGATCGCCCAATACTCCCTGCCCCGACAGTACCGCCAATTGCAAATAGGCCGGAATTTCCGTTTCCAAGACTCGCCGCCCCAACAGAACAGAACACTGCCACAACTCTGGCCAGTTAAACGAAATTCCCAAACAGAAGGTCAGGGGCAAAAATAAGGCTCCCAACAGATTTTGCAAACTAATTAACTTAAACAGTTGCCCGATCGCCTGCAATACC
>CAZJZR010000301.1:0-5306 GCA_964550475.1 uncultured bacterium | reverse complement strand
CTTTGCGGATGCGGTGGTGATTGCCATGATCGACAACGTTGATGCGATCGCCCGTCTTTAAGACTAGGTTCAACTCATAGCTGTAATAGGAACTTTTACTACTTTGGCAATACTCAGCGATGATTTGTAAGGCGTGAATTTCCTCTAACCCAACCGATTGATTGGCCCCTTCAAGCTGGGGTTGACCAAATTGACCCACTGGTCGGTTGCCTTTCCAGAAGAACCCCTGGCTTTGATCAAACACAATGGGGCGGGTCAAGTCGGTGACCAGATATAAGCCCACGCCACCAAATACCACAGCAAACAAAAGTAGAAAAAACTCTGGTTGTCCTTGTTGAACTAGGGTGGTGGCAAAGACAACTAACACACCAATCCCAACACACAGAAACACCAATGCAAACAGCAATCCGCCCACCGAAACGCGAAATTCCATGCGACTGCCGTGGGGTTGGACTAATTTATGGGTACCAAAATTACTGCCGCCCGATTTGAGGGGAGTCCACGCAGTTTGTAGGGCGATCGGATCGTTCAACGTGGATGGATCGAAAATCTACAGTCGGCTCAGCAGTTTATCCATCTGCCGTAGGATGGTAACTTCCAACCGTTTTGCAAATTTGTTTAACATATAGCACTTCTCATATTTATGAGGGACGGTTGATCACGGCAAAATCTTTGCTGGAATTGGGGTTGAGTGGTGTGGGTTATACCCACACCACCGCAAGCGGCTATAACTGGGGCAGCAGGAGGGGTGAATGGGGTAAGAGTAACCAGCACCCACAACAGCAGGGTGAACGCCGGTTAAAGTTCCCTTATGCTAGCCACAGAGTCAGGCTAGTGCGATCGCTGTGGCAAAAGTTTTTAACATACGCTCCAGAAACGTGTCGCCCAGCCGTGTCGCTGATTGTCGCTAAAATGCCTTTTCCCAGTTAAGTTTCCAAGTTGGTGTCTCCGTTGCTGCTGTGCCCCTGCCAACGACGCAGGGGTACACAGTCCACATCTAGCTGATCAAGAGCGCGGGCAATCACAAAATCCACCAAGTCTTCAATGGTTTGGGGCTGGTGATACCAGGCGGGGATAGCGGGAACGATGTGGGCACCCGCCTCTGCCAACGTCGTCAAGTTGCGGAGGTGGATCAGGCTGAACGGGGTTTCGCGGGGGACGAGTACCAATTTGCGCCGTTCCTTTAACTGCACATCTGCCGCCCGTTCCAGCAAGTCGGAACTGAGGCCAGCCGCCAATTTGGCCACCGTACTCATGCTACAGGGCATCACCACCATGCCAATGGTACGGTAGGAGCCGCTGGCAATGCTGGCTCCCACATCCGCCGATGGATGGCAAATCAGAGTGCCTGCCGTTGCCACGCCCGCTTGTTGTCGCCAAAATTGTGCCTGTTGAGTTGGCTCTACTGGCATCCGGATCTGTTGTTCTGCCTGCCAGACCTGATGGGTGGCTTTGGAGGCCACTAACTCTACCGTGTAATTGGCCTCTAGCAGAAACTTCAGAGCACGGACAGCATAAATTAGTCCGGAGGCACCGGACACCCCCAGGATCAGCGGACGGGATGGTGGAGTCATCAAGGCAACTAGCGGCGGCGACGGCTATAGCGTTCCGTCGTCGGCATGAAGGTATCCAAGGTCGCAGTGGGATCTGGTTCAACAGGAGCCGGATCGTCCGGTTCTTCATCCTCACTTTCGCTGCCACCGCTGACGGCCACCAAGTCAATTTGTTGACGATAGTAGTCCACACTTTTCACTTGGACTTCCACCTGATCGCCCAGACAGAATTGCTTGCGGTTTTTCCGTCCCACCAATTTTTGTTGGCGAGAGCGGTATTCGTACCAGTCATCCTTGAGAGAACTGACATGAACTAAGCCTTCCACCAGGAAGTTTTGAATTTCCACAAAGAAGCCGTAGGACTGCACCCCGGTGATCACACCTTGGAAGGTGCCGCCCGTGTGGATCTTCATGAATTCGGCTTTCTTCAAGCCAATCAGATCCGACTCGGCTTCTTGGCCAATCTTCTCCCGCTCGGTCAGATGCACCAACGAGGAGGAGAGTTGCAGTTCTAAATCGTGCTGGATGTCGGGCGGGAGGACATTCCAGTTGATTTTGCCGTGGCAGGAACTGTGGCGTAGGTTGACGGTTTCCTTGGCGCGGGCGTTGCGGCGATCGCGCCCTTCATCGAACACGGCATGGAGAATCCGCTGGATCAACAAATCGGGGTAACGCCGCACCGGGCAGGTTGCGTGGACATAACCCTGCTCAACTCCTAAGCCAAAATGGCTACCCGGTTCTCGGCTGTATCCGGGCGGTTTCAGGGTGCTGAGTAACAGATAGGTCAAGACCCGTTCCATCGGGTGATTGCTAAACTGTTGCAGGAAGCGTTGGTAATCGTGGGAGGTGACTTCCTCCTCCTGTTTCAGCTCTAGTTCCAACTCCATGCCACTGACTAGGCGGATTAACTCTTGTACATCCGGCAGTTCGGGTGGCCGCTGGACGCGGTAAATGGCAGGGACACCCAACGTCGCTAAATGGCTCCCAATCAGTTGATCGGCCAACAAGATCAACTCGGTCACTAGGGCGCGGGTGGACTGTCTGGCGGGGGTGATTAATACGCCTGCGTTGCCCTCCTCGTTGTACTGGAAGCGAGAGAATAAGGCAAACAACGAGGCATGGAGCGGAGGCGATTGCTGCTCGTCTGTGGCTTGGGGAATCAGTTGTTCCGGTAGGTTGACTTCAAAGGAACCCCGGCGGCGGCGTTGTACTTGCAGAGCTTGGTACAACTCCGATAACTGATTAACTAAACTGAAGACGGAGGCCAAGTCGGGTAGGCTGTCCTGTCCCTCATCCCCAGACAAAATGGTTTGCACCTGATCATAGGTGAGGGCGTGGTTGACCTGAATCACCGAGGGTTGCAGTTCAAATTCCAACACCTGCCCCAATTCGTTCACCGTAATTAAGACGGAAATGGCTAGCCGATCGTGGTCGGGGACGAGGGCGCACAGGTGATCGGTGAGGGCTTCTGGCAGTAACGGGACGATGCGATCGCCCAAATACACCGACGTACCCCGCCGCATGGCCTCTTGATCCAGGGGAGAGTAGGCCGGAACATAATAGGCGACATCGGCAATGTGTACACCCAGTTGCCAATTGCCACCGTCCACCTCTTGCAGGGAAAAGGCGGTGTCTAAGGTTTTGGCAGCGGCGGCATTGACATGGCCAATGGTGATGGTTGGCAGTTCTCGCAAATCGACCCGGTGCTTCAGATCAGTTTTGCGGACTTTGGTCGGTAACGCCTTGGCGGCTTCTAAGACGGGATTGGAAAAGTTTAACCGCAAGCCATGTTTGCAACAGACGATATCCGTATCGGCAGCGGCTTCGGCATCGGTGCCCAACACCTGAGTTACACGGGCAAGGGGCGGGTGCTGCCCCAAAGGATAACGGAGAATTTCGGCACTGACCAAATGGTCGATCGCGGTTTCTAAATCAATGCCATTGCGGAGCAGTTCTAACTCAAACAACAGGCGATCGTCCAACGGCACGGCACGATAATCGTCTTCCTCCCGTTTTACCCGTGCTAACAGGGAGGTGTTCGCCCGTTCCAGAATTAACCGCACCTCGCCCTCTGGACTACGGCGACGACTGCCCTCTTTGGTGACACGGACAAGGACGCGATCGCCATTCCAGGCCGTATTCAGGTGGCATTCACGGATGTAGACATCATCCGTGCCTTCCTCGTCTTGAATCGCAAAACAAAACCCTTTGCTAGAGCACCGTAACCGCCCTTCCACCAACCCTTCTTCTGGCACTCGGCGATATTTGCCATGTTCCTTGGTTAAAATACCCACCCGTTCCAAGGCATCTAAGGTGATTTGCAGTCGGCGCAGGCTAGCATCATCCTGACAGCCCAGTTTCTTCTCAAGTACCTTGGGGGCAACTAACTTGTCATCTGCAAAATTGGCGAGTAACGCGCCGATCGAAAATTCCATGTAGCGACTAGTCCTTATCGTTCAGATTCAGGTTTGGCAGAGGTTGGCACAGACAGACTGGAACGGTAGAGATGAACACAGACAATCAAACCGGACAAATGGGCAGCACAGTCATCAACTGACTGGTGGTAATTCACTGGGGGGCACTGACTGGTGGAAACACATCGAGTGGAGATGCATTAACAGCAAGTCAATGTGGGGGTTGCTAACCACGGTTTGCCTGAGTTGGTCAGCGTAGGGTTGGCCAGCGTGCAGTTGGCCGTTGCAACGTGGAGATCCCCAAACGGTAAGGCTTGCCCCAACGGTTAGGGTTTTGGGGTCAGCCTTGGCGACAGCATCCGCTGCCCATGCTGACTCTGGGAGCACGACCCCACATAAGCTGCCTCAGCCTGACCAAGACTTCATCCTGTTCCGTTCCTAACAGGGAATCAATTCAGTGGTCTCACTTGGTTGAGGTGTGTCATGGGCTGGGGTTGAGCCATGAATTTGACTCGATTTTGACGGGAGCCTGACTCGCTAATGACCGTTGGATGGATGGCTTGGATCATCGGTTATCGTTAGCCGTTGCCCACTGATTGTTGATGCATTAGGAAACCCCACATCAAACAAAAGTGAGCGATCGCAAACTTTGGCATCCTTGCTTTGGTGAAGGGTTGCAGTAAAGGCAGCTTGGCTGCTCTTACCACAAATGGTTCGATCTACTGAAAATCAGCAGCACAATCGATCACAAAGGATGATCAGATCTAGTAAACGTAACTCGTTTATTAAACGTAACGTAACGCAAAATGGAACGGCTACTTTGTCAATCTTGCCCACCCATCTAGCTAAGTGGTAGGAGGAATCGCACCTACTCTTAACTGGACGGTGTGAACAGTTACCGACAGCGAATCTGCTAGTGGATCTGCCAACGCAGGGTTAACTAGCACGGTTAACTGGTAGCGTTAACTCAAAGCTGGATACTGAACTGGAACTTACTGTCTACGCCACTTGCGATCGCGGGAACGAGGGTAAGCATCCAGGCATAAATCAGAACCGCCATGCAGGCATCCGATTGTTGGCTAAATCACCGAAACGGGATGCCCCATAAATGCTTATATTAACGCCTATTTTAGTTTATAGCGTAGAGGGGTTTCTCGATAGGGGTTTTTTATTTCCAAAGGCCGCAACAATTCGCCTTAGAATGAGCCTAGTAATCCGTCAGGTTCGTTTTGAGCGATACAGCACATCCCCAGAAGCATCCAGACAATGCTTAACAACAGCCCTTATAGCGGTTTTCATATTTATGAGGCACGGTCGATGAATTAAAACTCCCATTGGG
>CAZJZR010000300.1:0-5324 GCA_964550475.1 uncultured bacterium | reverse complement strand
GACGGGTTAGATTTTGATCTCGAAATCGGCTTCCCTCCCGCGATCGGCGATCCTCCACCCCTCCATACTGACCTGTCAGATTTCCCAGACCATGATGTTCATCTGGATTTTCTCCCTGTCCCATCAGACCCGATTTCTCCATTTGAAGCAGGCTACTTTACCGTTGACTCCACTGGTCAAATTGGCATCGACTTCCTGTTTGACGGTGGCCGTTATCGCGGTGAACTGGCCATCTTTAGCCTCGATGGCATGGATCAGTTTGAGTTAGGTTCTGCGGACTTTATGCAAGAAGCCGCACGGCGTGCCCTCAGTGGCACCGAGTTAGGCCATATTGTGATTGCCGATCCGCTCGAAGGTGCCAAGTTCAGCGGTAGTTTAGGGGCAGATAGGAACTATAACCAAGGGGATTATTGGGGAGTGAAAACATTCCAAATGCGTCCCGGCGATACGGTGGGTTTCATGCTAGTCCCGAATGGCCAGGTGCAAGAGGTCTTCAACAATCCCACCATTGGCGGCAACAAAACACCGCTGTTCTCCTTGGCTACGGCCAATCCCAATGATACTTTCCACATGGGACAAGTTGTCGATGTGACAGGAGACGGCAATACGTTTGTGTTTGAAGACCTCCGAGTTGACCACAAATCAGACCGCGACTACAACGACATGGTGTTCCAAGTGCGGGGGGCTGTGGGTACCGCACCGACGATGGATCAGTTGATTGCTGATGGGGTGATGGATCCCCGTAAGGATTGGCGGACAACGGATTTGGGGCAAGCATTGGTGAGCTATGCCACTGCTTATGTTGCAGATGCACCTGTTGACCTCCCCAGTGTGGATGTGCCGCTAACGAACCAACCCCTGATCGGCATTATTGATACTGGATTTAGTGGCAATAATCCGGATATTGATTACTCCCGTTTGATTTTGGGACATGATTGGGTGGCTGATGATACTAATCCCTTACTCGCTCCAGGTGAGGGAAATGAGCATGGTACGCATATTCTGGGATTGATTGGCGCAACCCAAGGCAATGATATCGGCATTGATGGGGTTAATGATGACGCGCCGATTTGGCTGGGACGCGCGGTTGGCTCTGGACAATGGGCAGATTCGTTGACGGAATTTGTCAACCATCACATCGCCTCTCAACATCCCAATGCAGTGGTGAATCTTAGTTTCGACTTAACCCAAATCAACCCAGATGGTAGTGTAACCACACGCTATGAGTTTACGCCCGCAGAACAAACGGCGATCGAATTTGCCCGTCAACATGGAGTGCTGCTTGTAGTTTCATCGGGTAATGATGGAGATGTGATGTCGGCATTGGGGCAAGCCTCCCAAGAGTTTGACAACATTATTACGGTAGGTTCAGTGGATGGAGTCCAGCGAGCCAATTATTCCAGTTATGGTTATGGGCTAGATATTCTGGCATCGGCAGGTCTGCCGGGGCTTGGCCTGATTTCAACTGTTGGGGATGGTGTTGGTACGTTGTCTGGAACATCGGTTGCGACGGCACAGGTGACAGGCGCAATTTCCCAAGTATGGGCAGTAAACCCCAATTTGAGCTATCGCCAAGTAATCGAAATTTTGAAGGCTACTGCGATTGATTTAAATACGCCAGGTTGGGATCCAGAAACAGGTGCTGGATTGTTGAATTTAGCAGCGGCTGTGCAGTTAGCTAAATTCACCCAACCCCAAGATTATGGAACAACTACAGTTGACATCCCCACTACATGGAGTGGGGAAGGTACGGTTATTCCTTCAGAACGGCCAACGGCGATCAATATCAGCCAAATTATTAGTGCGGTTCCCAGTAACTTGCGGAGCTATGCCCAAAGCTCAATCCCGTTGATTTTGGCCGAAGCACAGGCCAGCGGTGTAACTGACTTAGGGCAAATTGCCTACATTTTGGCCACGGCTGAACATGAGTCCAAGTTAGGTCTGTGGATGGAGGAACTTGCTAGTGGTAGTGCTTATGAAGGCAAGCTCGATTTAGGGAATACACAGCCAGGGGATGGGCCTCGCTTTAAGGGGCGGGGATATGTGCAAATCACGGGTCGAACCAACTACACCCGGTGGGGACAACGGTTGGGGATTGATCTGGTGAATCAACCTCAACGGGCATCTGAACCTGCGATCGCGGCCAAAATCTTGGTACAAGGGATGCGCGATGGCAGTTTTACCGGGGTCGGTTTAAATCGATACATCAACGGTACTAATCGCGACTTTTTCAATGCTCGCCGGATTGTGAATGGTACAGATCGAGCTGCCGAGATTGCCCAAATTGCCAGCCGTTACTTGCAAGTATTGACCACAGCGAATGCACCACAAGTTTCAACCCGTCGTCGCGAATACATCATTAGACGGGGAGATACATTGTGGGCGATCGCCCGGCGAGAACTCGGCAATGGTAATCGCTGGCCAGAGATCAGCAAAGATGGAGCGGGTACACAATTTTTCACTGCTACCGAAGCACGTTATTTACAGGTTGGACAACGGGTTTACTTACCTGTAATTCAGCAAGTTGGAACAGGTATGCCTGTTATCCCTGCACCCATCAACCCGTCTCCCCAACCGATCTCTAATCAAATTGGTAGAGGTTCTCGTTCACCTAGCCTATTTTTAGCCGCATATCAACGGGTGCAAGGTTACCAACGGGGATTAGTTCCGACTGGCGATGCTTATCGGTGGGGCAATGGTTGGACGCAGGAATTTCGTGATGCCAAGGGCGATCGCTTCCTAATTATGTTGGAGGATGGCGCGACCCAAGCATTCCTGATGCAATACGGCAACTTGGCAGAGTACGAATTCATGGGGGGAGCCATTGGCAAAATACTAGATGGTCGTGGGGTCGGCTTGGGCTATCCGACAACAGACGAGATTGTAATTCAGCGTCCTGATGGCAAATGGGCAGTATGGCAAGGGTTCTCTGACAGTAACAGAAAAGCACGAATTCATTATTTACATGGGGTGGGTTCTGTTGCAACTTGGGGGTCGATTGGTACCCTCTACACTGACATGGGTGGTGCAGGTTCGTGGTTAGGGATGCCTACCCGCCGCGAATACATCATTGGCGATACGATTTGGGCTGACTTTGAGGGTGGCAAAATTGCCCATCAAGTTAGTACAGGAAAAACTGAGGCCCTTCGACCGGGTGAACTGCCATCCTGGCGAGGGGTGTCGATGGTTCTCCGACCTAATGGTAGCGACCTCATCTTCTCCCGTGGACAGGAGTGGATCACTGCCTCTAACCACAAGTTTGTCTTCCAAAATGATGGCAATTTGGTACTGTATACTCCTCAAGGCCAAGCTATTTGGGCTACAGGCACAGGCGGCACAGGAGCGAATCGATTTGCTGTCCAAGCCAATGGAAATGTTGTTCTCTACGAAGGGACAAAGCCAGTTTGGGCATCAGACACAGCGGGTAATCCCGGTGCATATTTTGCGATTCAGGATGATGGCAACTTAGTGGTTTATTCTTCAACGGGCAAACCTTTGTTTAATACAGGCACCCACTTGGGGCAAGTAACCACATTGGCCGCATCAGCTAAATGGCTGCTACGATCTTATCCTGGCTTGCAGTTCTCAACTGTTGTCAGTCAGGCCATAGGCAAAGCCCTAGACTCAGGCGGTGCAGACAATACGGTTTATCCATATCCATCCCCCATTCCTAACCATCCGTTCCATCTCTGGGGCTTCCATAAAGTAGGTAATTCTTACCTGATTCTCAGCCAAGAGTCAGGACGCGCCTTAGATGCAGGCGGTGCGAATGGAACATTGCCATACCTACATCCCAATCCTAATCCCGCCAACCCCTTCCACCTCTGGAATGTCACGCCAGTCGGCAGTTCCTATCTGATTACAAGCCAAGCGACCGGACGCGCTCTAGATCCAGGTGCTGCTAACGGCACACAAATCTACATGCATCCCAGCCCGAATGGAGCCAATCCTTTCCATCGTTGGAATCTAAACTTGTCCAATCAATTATCCGTTTACTACCCTGAACTTTCCTCTTTGACTGAAAATGACTGGGATGTTCAGAGTGGAGATGACAACCAATTTCGACCGAATTCACCTTTTGGTGGTGGGGATCAGCAGCGGAAGACAGACGATCGCCTCCGCCAGATTTACACTGATCTCTCCAATGCCATCTTCGGCTATCGCGTTCATATGAATGCAGGCTATGCCTATGACCAGAGCTACTTTAACGGCTTTGGCAAATGGCACGCAGGAATCGATATGGGTGCAAGCAATGGAGCAACAATTAAAGCAGCTATTGGAGGTTCAGTTGCATGGATTAGTGGGTCAACTGATGGCAATGTTTTTGTTGGTATTAATTCCGACGATGGTCGTCAATGGGTTTATGGTCATTTGAAATCTTCCAGTGGGTTATGGCGAGGTAAAAGGATTAATGCAGGAGACACCATAGGTTTAGTTGGTGTACTTAATCATTTACATCTTGAGGTGCAAAATGGCCTTGCCTATGGTAACACTCAGGGAGCAATGACTAACCGGAATGCCTTACTGAGTGCAACTGTTAGTCCTCTGATGGCTTACTGGCAGTACCGGAATCGCTAATTATCAGCTCGCTCACTTCCCTATTTCAGTCGTAGGTTGGGTTGAGCTTGTGCCCCCTCATTCGGCGATATCTCATGTTGGGTATCGCTGTCGCTCCACCCAACCTACAGCTACTACACCGCTACACCGCTAATTCGTGCATCTTCCGTTTTACCGATGAAACAACTTTTACAGTCCACAATTTGCACACTGGTTCTCCTAGGGTTCAGCCAGACCAGTACCCTTGCCCTAAGCCCAATTGTTAATCCACCCCCACCACTACCGTCAATTGGTAGCACCGGCCCTAACAACTTCCCCCAGTCACTAGCTGACAGCATCTTGCAAAGCACCGCCCAAGCCACCGGATTGCCTCTGTCCAGCCTACAGATTACCGCCACCATCTCAACCACTTGGCCCAATGGGTGCCTCGGCATTTATCCACCTGGTGCAATTTGCACCATGGCACTGGTGGATGGCTGGATTGTTACCGTCAGCAGTCCCCAACAGCAATGGGTATATCACACCAGCAACTCTGGACGCTTTCAATTAGCCTCCGGTTCTCTGCCCCGGGATCTCACTCCCCCCTTAATAGGCTTCACTCAAACCAACCCCATCTTGCCCACCACCATTGACCAGGATGAGTTTGTGTTTACTGATGTACCCACTGATCGCTGGTTTGACCCGCCGACGACCTATGGATTTGCATACCAAATGCGCTCCAACTCATTATTTACCAGCATCCTCGACTTTCCAGTAGGCATTGATGC
>CAZJZR010000299.1:0-5347 GCA_964550475.1 uncultured bacterium | reverse complement strand
GGAGATAACACTAGCCGATCGCAGCTTTTTCATTTACCCTAATGGGTGATTAGGCGAATTGGCTGATTAGTCCCATTGTGCAGATTTAGTGGTTGGGACTAAAATTATCTCGCTTTCATCCCTGTATCTTGGGCTTCACCCTGCCTCAGGTGCGACACACACGCTTCGACGTTCAAGGATTCAATGGTCACTCCCACCCAACGTTCGATCAGTCAAGGCACCCAGCTTGCCCAGTGGGTGTACCAGTCCATTGGTCTACCACAGGGACGAGTCAAAATTCGCTTCCGAGGCAACACGCTACACATCCTCTGCGAAGCATCCCAGTGTCCCCCTCGCCAACTGGTGCTGCGGGGATTGTTGCATAGTCTGAATCAAACCCACCTCAACCCTCTGTTGCCTGCCGACCAACCGGATTTGCATCGGATTGTCATCTATGGACGGGTGACGGGCAAAGCTAATCCAGACTGGACGGAAGCAATTGAACTGCACCAACTCGATCGATACTTAGAACAACTCAGTTTAGTCAGTGCCGCAGTGGCTGTTCCCCCTGAGGCGGCTACGACGGTCGGAACCGATAGCTCACAGCCAACCGTTGCATCATCCCCGGTCACCACTACGGATACGGATCAGCCGTCCCTACTGAACAATGCCGCCTTAGTGGTGTCGAATTGGAGTTTGGCTAAACAGGGGCATCCGGATGCGATCGCCCGTTACCTAAGCGAGACCCTGAGCCAGTTTAATGTTGGGGTGCGAGTAGCGGCTAAGACTGTGGACGTGGCCAACCAACTGGCCACCGTCAGCGACCCGACCATGAACACCGACTACACGCGGCGGTTGTGGATTTCTTGCCTGTCGCCCTACAGTCCCGATCCCATGGTGGTAGCTGAACCGATCGCCCAGCAGTTGCGGAAATTGGAACTGCAAGGCTATCGGGATGCGGTGCTGTATAGCCAGGTGGCTGGTGAAAACCAGCCCGATTGGGTGTTGCGGGTGGATTTGACCCCACCGGACGAAATGCTGCATAACTTAGCGCGGTGGGGCGATCGCGCTGCTATTACCCAACTCGCTAACCAAGCCCTGGCAGCGGATGGCATGGCGGTGACCGTGAAGCAAAAACAGTCTACGCTGTACTGTTTTTGTTACCCCCGTGTTGCAGGGGAACAATCGCAGCGGTCAGAGGTGGATGCCTCGGATGACGCGCTTGAGTTAGCCCCTGATCCTGATGTTGATAGATCTGCGACTGCGACCAGTCAAGCCAATCCACCGACGGTGGCCGATCGCCCCCTGCCGGATCAACAACGGGCGATCGCGGCACTGGCTCCCCTGTTGGAACGGCTTTCCCCCCAGGGGATTCATGCGGCGTTTATCTACGGTATTCCCTCCGGCACTGACCTGACTGCTAGCCAAGCTGATCAGGCCGATGACCAACCGGAGGGCGAGATGGACGCGCCCTTGTGGATGCATTGGTTACATCTCCCCTCTGCCCAACATCCAGAGTTAGCAGTTTCTCCTAGGGAGTTGGCGGAAGCTGGGGATTTACAGGCGATCGCCTACCTGCTGAATCGGTTGCTGAATCCAGATTTGCAGTGGCAGTTGGCGACGGGTGGCGTGCGGTTGCAACTGCTGCGAAAGTTGGACTTGTTGCATGTGATGGTGGACGCGCCCCTGTGTCCGCCGCGCCATCGGGTTGCCGTGCCGACGGCACAATTCCTGCGCCAACTGCGCCTGCCCAAAATTTCCGGGGTACGGATTTATGGCCGACGAGCTGGTCAGCAACGTCCGTTGTGGAGCTATGGGCTAGATTTCATTACCCGCAATCGCCTAGTCCCAGAAGCCACTCCCGAATTTGCCGCCTCCCATGCCTATGTGGGCGATTTGCTGACGGAAGTGGGCGGTGCCTTAGTGAAGCCGGACACCGCCGAGGGCGCGATCGCCGCTACCGAGGGGGACACCCTCGCTGATCCGTTGCATTTGGAACTGGTGACGGCGGATGATCAGCTTGATGAGCGGATCGATTGGGAGCATTGGTTCCAGCAAATCCAACAGGCATTGATCCGTACCCAACTGTTTGTTCCGGTTGCGCCTGTTCACGGCAGCAAAGCTGTCGCTGCCCCGCCCGACTATCCTCCAGACGCATCTCCGCGTCTGCATCAAACTAGCAAAATCGCCGTCGTCTGGGGGTTGGCCAGCTTACTGCTCACGTTCCAAATTGACTGGGTGACTGGGCAGTTGGTGCAACAGGATACTCGCTTGGCGACGCGCAATCGGGCCGCCGAATTGCTCTCCCAAACCGATACGGCTCAAGCGGCGGCGTTGCCCCACGCCACACCCCGCCCCGAGGAGCGCACCACCAATCTCACCGAGTTGCCAGGGGTGTCGTTACGGCGATCGCAATCCACCGATGATGGTGTGTTTAGCCCAGATAGCTTTACCCAGGCTGGCAACACATCCTTGACGGTGCGCGTTGATCCCAACCGCCCCAATCAACCCGTGGTTGCACCGGACTTGCTCTATTCACCCCCGGCTACTCCCCCGATGCTGAATCCAGCCGATCGGGCGTTGTTGGCGAATATGCCCGTGGATTACCCGACGTTTAATAACCCTCTGCTAGATGAAAAACTCACCCTCTATCGCCAGCATTTGAAGCTATACGGCCCGCCAGATGTGTTAATTGTCGGTAGTTCCAGAGCCTTGCGCGGCGTTGATCCCACAGCGTTGAAGACCATGTTGGCGGAACAGGGTTATGCTGATGTCAGCGTCTTTAACTTTGGCATCAACGGAGCCACCGCCAAAATTGTCGATATGGTGGTGCAGGAAATTCTCCAAACCAACCAATTACCCCATGTGATTATTTGGGCGGATGGGGCACGGGCGTTGAATGGGGGGCGGGTGGATTCCACCTACAACGCCATGCGTGCTTCGGAGGGGTACACTCGTCTCACCGAAGGCACCCTGCCCGGTCTGGTGCGTCCTGGAAATATCAGTTCGATGGCGCGGGTAGTCCGTCCAGCCAACCAGATTTCGCTGGAACAAAGCTATCAGGTAGTGGATGGTCTGCTGAATCAGGCGATCGCCAAGCTTTCATCCGCCTATGGAGGCCGCGATCGCGCTAAGGGCTTAATCCGGGATCTGTTTGCCAAATTGCCCAGTAATACCCCGTTCCCCATCGCTGCCATGACAGGCCAGGGGCGATCGAAACTGTTGCCAGGAGATGATCCCGCCCAACTCACCCTGCCGGAAGGTGAAGGTAACATCGACTTCAACGGTTTTCTGTCCCTGTCCGTGCGGTTTAACCCCGCCACCTATTACCAAAACTATGCCCGTGTCCCCGGTGATTACGATGCTGATTACGATTCCTTCCGCCTCACCGGACAACAGGCCGAAGCGTTGGAACGGTTAGCCCTGTTCGCCCGCCAGCAACAGATCGCCCTAGTCTTTGTCAACCTCCCCCTCAGCAGCGAATACCTTGACCCTGTGCGGCGAGAGTACGAAGACCAATTCCAACAATTTATGCGCCGTTCCGCCAGTCAGTTTGGCTTCACGTTCCGGGATCTGAGTCAAGAATGGTTGTTACAGCACGACTACTTCTCTGACCCCAGCCACCTCAACCGCTACGGAGCCTACGCCGTCTCGGAAAAATTAGCACGAGATTCGTTGATCCCTTGGGGACATCGCCGCCCAACCACCGCTGTAACGCCTTAGACCTGCGCCAAAAAAGGGTTGTACCCATTGATGATTGGACGCATTAATGATTGGACGCATTGATTGTTTTCTGCAATTTTTCTGGACAGTCTCCATGAACAGAGGGTACGAAAAATCAATTTTCTAGGCATCTTTTCAAACAGCCTCTAAGATAACAAACAGCCTCTAAGATAAAAAGTGGCAGTCCGAGCCTACTCCTTTCCATTTACCAATTTTTCCATGCGTGAACCGGTTGAACGAGTCCGTATTCCCAGAGTCCCCCTCTGGCGACGGAGTGCCGCATGGGCGATCGACTTTATCGGTGTCTGGATCCTCACCTCCTTTTCCAGAGGCAGCTTACAGGCGGTGCTGTTCTTGGTGTTTTGGCTGATGTGCCGTGTTCTGGTCGTTAACCGTACCCAAGGCCAGAGTTTGGGACGCTGGGCATTGGATATGCGGGTCATCGGCACCCGGTTCAACCGCACCCCTGGTTTGTTGGACTTAGCCAAACGGGAAGCGATATTAGGGTTTGAGTCCATGTTGGTGATGTTAGCCATTACCAGCATCAACCCCACCAATGGCGGCGGTATCCTGCTGCTGTTGCCGATCGCCGTAGACTTCGGCTTTGCCTTCTCCGATCCGAGGGAGTTACCGACCCTGCACGATCGCCTCGCTAACACGGTGGTGGTTGCTAGTCGGCGCGGCTACTCCCTCGACCTAAAAATTAAGCGGTTACTTGCCCAAGCTAACCGTCGTATGAAACAATAGTAGATCGCGCTATTCGATCAGCACCTCTTACAAACTGTCAACCGATTATGGCTAAGGGTAAAGATGTCCGTCTGGTGATCACTCTGGAATGCACCGAGTGTCGCACCAATGCTAACAAGCGGTCTGCGGGTGTGTCTCGCTACACCACTACCAAAAACCGTCGTAACACCACGGGTCGGCTGGAATTGAAAAAATTCTGCCCCCACTGCAACAAGCACACTGTGCACAAGGAAATCAAGTAATTAGTGGATAGTGGATGGTGGATAGTGAATGGTGACTTGAGGGTGGTAACCCACCTTCCACTCACCATTTACAGTCTCGTGGCTATGTAGGATTGCCCATTGGAATGGCAACTCATATCTGATTCATACCTAAACCACCATCCACTATCCACTATCCACTATCCACTCATCATCCACTCAACTACTTCCATGACTTACTTTCGTCGCCGCGTTTCCCCCATTAAGCCCACCGATCCCATCGACTACAAAGATGTGGATTTGTTACGCAAGTTCATCACCGAGCGGGGTAAGATTCTGCCTCGGCGGATTACCGGATTAACCGCCAAACAACAACGCGATCTAACCGTGGCGATTAAGCGGGCACGGATTCTGGCGTTGCTGCCCTTCATTAACCAAGAAGGTTAAGCGACTGAGAGATTTGCCGAACAATCATCTCCCCATGATTCAGGGTAGGGGCGGGGTTAGCCAAGAAACGTTCGCTAGAGTGGTGGATCCCACGACAAAACCCGCCCCTACAGGGATCTAGGGTAAGCATTCAGGTAGCTGAATCTAGGGCGCGGGAACCCATTTGTTTCAACTTAGGATGTTTCAACTTAGGATCTAACCTCGACTGCCACAGGCTTGCCCACCCTATGTACTCCGTACAGGCTACGCCA
>CAZJZR010000298.1:0-5347 GCA_964550475.1 uncultured bacterium | reverse complement strand
ACAGCACTCTCAAACTAGCATGTTGGGACATCTAATTTTCTTGCGCTTACCCTGGGTCTACAACGCGCGGATAACCCCACATTTTTCTCTGAGTGGCAAGCTGATTTACCCGCACTTACCGATTGCGAAGTCCTGACTTTACAGCGATTAGCCCAACGATATCTCGCCTATTTAGAGGAGGGTGAAGTTAGCGAAGGAACGCTGAACATTATTTTGCTATCACCGTTGCTTGATGCCTTGGGATTGTGTGATCCGCCCTACCGGATTCGAGGGGAAACGTGGGTTGAGGTGCAGACCCAGGTCGATACGGAAGACGGACGGATCACTTTAGAGGGGCGGATTGATGCGCTGACGGTGCAGGATGATTTTTGGTTGGTGGTGATTGAAGGGAAACGGGGTGGGTTTAGTGTGCTGCGGGCTGTGCTTCAAGCAATTGCCTACATGGTTGGGGCGTATCCAACAGTTGGGGGATACATCCGGGCGAATAGAATTCGCGGCTATACAAACAAAGTCCGCCTACGCGGACTAAGGGTTTTGAAACCCGCGTAGGCGGGTTTAGTTCTTGTAGATGCGGTTTTAACCGCCCCTCCCCCAAACGTGAAATACGCCCCATGGTTGCCAATCCGCACCGCGATCGCCCACTGTTTGGGTTAGTCACCAATGGCTATGACTACCTATTTGTGAAATTAGCAGGCAATGAATTTGCCCTGTCCCATAACTTTACGTTGCTTTCAGATACCAATGGCAATTTACTGCGAGTGGCTCAAGTTCTGAAGCATCTGGCTATGCAATAAAACTATGACCTCTTGAGTATCGCTGGTGGTTTACCCAACTTGTTTTTTACTCTGTTATGATGGCAGTTAATTTCTAACAGAACTGGACTCTTTTTATATGGATCTCGAAAAGAAAAAACTCTTAGAGAAATTTGTGGTTGACAACGGAGATCTTGACCAGTTAGAAAGTATGCTCTGCCAATTCAACATCTTTGAATCAATTGACATGGTGCGAAAGGAAATTCTCCACTCCAACTTTCTCGCTTTCCTATTTAATCCCTCGGCATCTCATCGCCTAGGAGACATTTTCGTTAAGACTTTCTTAAAACGATTATTAATTGATGTTGATAATGCACCTATTAGCGCGATCGATGCCGACATCGCTGACTTTGCAGATGCGGAAGTCCGACGTGAATGGAAAAACATCGATATTTTGCTGATTTGCCCTCGAAGTCGAATAGTCTGTGCGATTGAAAATAAAGTTGATTCAGAAGAACATTCCAATCAACTCCAGCGATATCGCACCATTATTCTGCAAGAGTTCCAAGATTATCGGCACATCTTTGTATACCTGACACGGGAAGGGATCGCCGCATTAAACGAAGCAGATCAGCAATACTGGGTCAGCTACGATTATGGTAGCGTTGCCAGCTTAATTGATGACATTTGCCATCAGTACCACTCCACGATTGGTTCTGAAGTCTACACATTGATAAAGCATTACAGTAGTTCAATCAAGAGACACCTTATGCCAGATACAGACATTGCTCAACTCTGTCAAAAGATCTATCGGCAACATAAGGAAGCCCTGGATCTGATTTATAAACACCGACCTGATTTGCAATCTGACGTAGTTGGACTTATCAAAAAGTTAGTTAAAAATAGTCCCGCTAATCAGGTTGTTTTTGATCATGGCTGGCCTGTTGAAAGGACAGGGTCTTACGATATAGGCTTTGCAGTGCCTGGTTGGGATAACTTCCCATTTCAGAAGACATGCCAAGGCTGGAGTAAAAGTAAACGGATTTTGATGTTCGAGTTTAAGATTAACCTTCCGAACATCCAGCTTAAGTTAATTCTAGGGCCAGGAGAAGCAGCAAATCGTCAAGCTATTTTTGAGGCTCTGAAGGGTCAAGACATCATTGGCTTCACAGACGACCAGCCAACTAAAGACAAGAAATTTGTGGATTTAATCATACGCACAGTGTCTGAAAACATTACTCCTGATGTATCACTATCTGATATTACTGAGGAAATTAATCAGTTTTGGCAACAGTTTCTTACCACCGAATTGCCTCAGATTGATCATGCGATTGTTCAAGGGTTATCCCATGGAGGCTAAACCTCGTTGCGCTGGTCATGCTACAAACTAAACACTGACAAACTCCAATTGCGAACCGTGGCTGGTTTTGTATACCTCAATCCGGGTTTGGAATGCTTCCCGCAAGTGGGGGATGGGGGTGATGGTGAGGATGCAGGAAAAATCCGTGGCGATCGCTGTAATTTATGACTCAGTGGGGATTGCTATAGTTATCCTGCAAAGTTGGGAATACTATTTCCTCATCTTTTAAAGTAGAGATCAGTATAGAGATAAATGCTGTGAGGGCTACTCCATGATGGTGGAATTACTTTCAAGAATTACCGTTAATCCTAAACAATGCGGTGGTCGCCCTTGCATTCGAGGCATGAGAATTCGGGTGTCAGATGTGCTTGACTTATTTGCAGCAGGGCTAAGTGCAGAAGAAATTTTAGAGGAAATGCCCGATCTTGAAGCTGATGATCTAAAAGCATCCCTGTTATATGCCTCACGAAAACTTAATCACCCGGTTCTAGTAGCATGACCATTTGGGTAGATGCACACCTGTCTCCTGCAATTGCAACATGGATTACCAGTACGTTTGGTATTGAAGCAATACCTTTGCGCGATCTGGGGCTAAGAGATGCTGAAGATCCTGAAATCTTTGAGGCTGCAAAAGAGCAAAACGCTGTCGTGATGACAAAAGACAGCGACTTTGTGGATCTGGTCGAGCGGTTGGGTTCGCCGCCACAAATCATTTGGTTGACTTGTGGCAATACCTCTAATGCTCGGTTACGTGAGATGCTTAGCGAAACGTTACCTAGAGCTTTAGAACTCTTAGCTGCTGGCGAGACATTAGTAGAAATCAGCGGAGACTAGCTGTGCAGGCTACAAACGTGATGAATAGGATGCCGTAGGTATACGTAGCCAACGCAGTGAGGATGCAGGAAAAGTCGGTGGCGATCGCTGTAATTGTTGCAATCAGTCAGGCGTAGGGTGGATTGATCAACCGTCATTTTGGGCGAAGCCCCTAAAAAAACTTGGGTTCTAGTGCAGTCCCTACACTAAAACCCAAGTTTGTGATTTCACAGGTTGATGTCTGACTCAGCGAACCGCAAAGCTGCTAATTCGTCTGCACCCGTGCCAGAGCCGTATTGCGGTAATAATGCCCCAAAATTTGTTGGTAGGTATAGCCCTGAAGAGCCAAGTTATAGGCTCCCCACTGGCTCATCCCCAACCCATGGCCAAAACCCAAGCCATTGATTTGGAAGGCCGCAGGAGCAGAAACCGCCTTACCCGCCGCACCAACCACAGTCCCTTGCTGAGGAGAAACGGTGAAGCGTGTACTCCGGAGGTTGAGGGCACTGCGGAGGGTGTCGCCGCTAATGGTGCGCGTGCCTGCGGTACCGACGACCCGCATCGTCACCACCCGCCCTTGGGAGGTGGTGCGGACTGGAGTCATGGAAATCACATCACCCACCCCAGAGATCAAGCCACGCAATTGGGTGGCACTAAACGTCCGTGACCATTGGAATACCGGAGCACCTTGATCAAAGTCAGGAACGGCACGGAGGTAGGGACGAGCCGCAGACCAAATTTCTTCCGAATTTTCGGTAAAGCCACCGGAGGAGGAATGGAACACGGCCTCTGCAATTTGACCATTTGCCGTTAACACCTGCCCCGCAGTGGCGTTGACTGCCGATTGGGTTCCAGTCGATTCATCCTGCAAACCCCGATACACCTGCCAAGTGGTGGTATCGCCCACATCAAACAAACTGGTCAACGTGCGTTGGCGTTTGTACAGCACGTAGGAACGTGAGGCCACCGCTTGCGCCTTCAGAGCTTCTTGCGGCCAGTTGCCGCCCATTTCTCCACCGAGCACACTGTACAAATAGTGCTCCAAATCCACATGGTTGATCGCCATCAGGCTACCTTTCACCGGTAACACCTGCACCCGTCCGCGATACCAGCGATCGCCGATCCACACATACCCGCCACCGGTTGGCTCGACCCACAATTGCGTCGCTTGCCACCGATCCATCGCCACCCCTCTGGGATTGGTTTGGGCAACGAAGGAACTGCGAGCCGGGAGCGAACCGAGGGTACGACCTGAACCATCCCGTACCACTGCGTTGGTGGAGCTACCGACCTGGATTTGTCGAATCCCATCCTGAATATTCACCCGAAGCTGTACAGCCGCTTGGGCTGGAGCCATTAAAGCCAACCAAACGACAGCAGCGAACCATAGCGGATTACGACGAGACGGTTGGGCGGAGCTGCTGGGTTGAACCAACAAGCGGAGGAGGATGTGGTGAAGCCAAGAAGTCATGATCAATAACGTGAATTGAGAGAACTGTCCTGAATACCTAAATAACCGTGTCTCAGCTTGACTGAGCCTTAGTCCTAAATATCAACAACCTGAATATCAGCAAATTGTGTTTAAACTGTGTCTGTGTCTGCATCAATCACCAATTTGATAATTAGGCAAACTGGCTGAAAAGCTTATCCAACCTACATTACGCAACATCACGCAAACAGTGTAAGGTTGACAATTCAGACATCAGCGATCCGATGCAGGCACCCAAATTAGGCGTTAGAAGTAACCCGGAGTTGATCACCTCACAACAAGACCCAACGGTAGCGGAGGCTGTTCCAGAAACCACTGACCAGTTGATCAACTGGACTCAACCATCAGCAAAACCGATCACAAATCAGCATTTCTACGCTGGTAATTTCCTAAATTTGCCAGATTAGGCGAAATCACTTGCCCTATCTTACGGTAATCATTCCATTAGGGGAAGTTTTCGACAATAAGAATAAGATATAGATCTTGCAGCCATCCCACTACAACGTCGTTTCCAGTTAAGCCCCGTCGCGATTGACTCTAAAACTTTGAAGTTTGACGCAGAACTAACCAAATATTTGCTAAGGGATGTGCAGATTAGCAGATTAATAGTGTACCCACACCGCTACCTGTAGGGACACGGCATTGTGTCATGGGCTGTAAAGTTACCCCCCTAACGTTGCCAATCAGTCATGCCCCTCCTAGACGTTAATGGTTCTTTTGGTAGATCTATGCCATAGCGATAGAACCCTGTAGGGGCGGGTTTTGTCGTCAAATTAACAATCCTAGCGAGAGTTTTTGGCTAAACCCGCCCCTACACCTTGCGGAACTCAACCAGAAGGGTCTGGCTTGTTGTCGCCACCAAGGGCATGACCTTACACCTGATGACACATTGCCGTGTCCCTACGCCTATCACGGGGATATTATTTTTCCGCA
>CAZJZR010000297.1:0-5356 GCA_964550475.1 uncultured bacterium | reverse complement strand
CACGCGATCGCCCGCCAGATCCGTTGCCCCCAAAAATACTGGGGATAGCCACCCAGCAACTCGTCGCCGCCATCCCCCGACAAGCTAACCGTGACGTGCTGCCGCGCCAGTTGCGACACCAGGAAGGTGGGGATTTGCGATGAATCAGCAAAGGGTTCGTCGTACAAACTAGGCAGTTTGGGAATCACGGCCAGGCTTTCCTGGGCGGTGAGGTACAGTTCCGTGTGGTCACAGCCCAAATGCTTGGCCACGGCCTTGGCGTGGTTCGCCTCGTTGTACCCCGCTTCGTAAAAGCCAATGGTGAAGGTTTTGACGGGTTGGCGGCTCTGGGCTTGCATCAGCGCGACAATGGTGGAGGAGTCGATGCCACCGGAAAGAAATGCCCCCAGTGGCACATCCGCCACCATTTCCTGCCCGACTATCCCGGTGAGGAGTTGCTCGAAGGCGGCGATCGCCTCTCCCTCCGACGGTTGCCAACGCTGCTGCATTCCCTGTTCCGCTTCGGTTTTCAGGCACCAATAGGGTTGTGGTTCGGCCTCTGCCCACTGGCTGTTGGCTGACTGCGGCGGAGAAATGGTTAGCAACTGGCCGGGAGGCAGTTTGTAAATCCCTTGGTAAATCGAATAGGGGGAAGGAATGTAGTTGTAGCGCAGCAGCAGGGTGATCGCATCCCGGTTGATCTGCGGCTGGAAGTGGGGATGGGCGCGGAAGGCTTTGAGTTCGGAGGCAAACAGCAGGGTCGATCCGTGCGCTCCGGTTTGCCAGCCGTAGTACAGCGGTTTCTCGCCCAGGCGATCGCGCCCCAAGTGCAACACCCGCTCCTGCCGATCCCACAGCGCGAAGGCAAACATCCCCGCAAACCGGGTCACCGCCTGCCGCACACCCCACTGACTGAATGCCGCCAGCATCACTTCCGTATCCGAGTGGCCGCGCCACCCATGCCCCAGTTGTTCCAGTTGCCGCCGCAACTCGCCAAAGTTGTAGACTTCGCCATTAAAAACGATGACATACCGACCGTTGGCCGACTGCATCGGCTGGTGACCTTCCGGTGACAGGTCTACAATCGCCAACCGTCGATGCCCCAAGCCAATACCCGCAGCAGCATCCACCCACGTCCCCCGGTCATCCGGCCCCCGATGCACCAACCGATCAGCCATCTGCTGGGCGATCGCGGTCAACTCACCCTCTGCCATCGCCGCTGACGGCTGCCAAAACCCCACAAGTCCACACATTCAGCCGTTCGCCCTCTACCACTCATGGGTCAAATTACCCCGTCAAGTTACCACTAATGGGTCAACCATGGGGTAATTGATTTGGCGAATGCGCGATCGGGCTGCACCACTCAGCTAACCTGGTGATGCCCACACCATTCAACTGTCTTGTTATAGCCGCTTGCGGTGGTGTGGGTATAACCCACACCACTCAACCCCAACTCCAGCAAGGATTTTGCAGTGATGAACCGTCCCTCATAAATATGAGAAGTGCTATAAAACTCTGAAAATATGCGAAAGGATTCTGACGATTCAACCTAAACGGCATATGTTGATAAATTGATGCGGTTGCTTGCGTGGAATAACTTGTCTGTAGCGCGTATATTAACCCCCGGTTCGGTTTTTAGGTTTTAAGATCTGGGCTAAAGACTTTTGAGCCAGAATTAAGATTAAGTGGACATTTTGCAGGATTTTACGCTTAACTCGTAGAACTGAAACAGAGGAACTCGATTATGGCAGATGGGCAAAAGCCAAACAAGCCGCTGTTTTCACAACACTACCTGGAGCATCGCATTCAAGACTGCCCAGAGTGGCAGATAGACGTGAGGACGGGATTTGAGGCATTCAAGCAGCTCTATCTGTCTAAAAAGGATCTGCTGCCAACGCTGAGTGAAGCGCAAACGGAAGCGGTTTTTATTCAACCAGCACTGGATATTTTGGGGTTTAGCCATATCCCCCAAGTGACGACTCGCGGTAAGGGCAGAGCCGAACGCCCTGATTATGCACTCTTTACCGTGGCTCAGGGCACGGTGCAGCCAAAGAAGCTCAGCCAAACTTCTACAGGACTGTACGATCGCCTGTTGAGCCTGTTTCAAATCACTTTTCGATATCTTCCACACGAACATCAGGTTTCTGATTTGGTTAACCAAGCCTACGGACTCATTCCCGAAGACATGGAATCGATTTGATGTGGCGCACCGCCCCACCCCGGATGCCCATTCAAAGGAGATAAATTAGATGAATGAAAATCTGAAAAGCACCGATGTAATTAAAAAATTGCGCCATCTGAAACCCGAACTCGAACAACGCTATGGCATCACTCGGATTGGGGTCTTTGGTTCTGTAGCACGCAATGAAGCCCATAGCAGCAGTGATATTGACATCGTGATCGAGATGGCCCCCGATCTGTTAAAGCGAGCCAGCCTCAAAGCAGAACTAGAATCATTTTTTGGCAGAAATGTTGATGTTGTGAGATATTGGCACGGTATGAATAGCTTCTTAAAAATAAGAATAGATCGGGAAGCCGTTTATGTCTGACCAATCCCTTCTTTTAGAATTATTTGTCGAAATTGATGAGGCGATTAGGAGAATCGAGCGAAGATTCACGGGGATTGATTCACCCAATGACTTTATTGGTGATGACAATGGACTTGATCGCCTAGATGGAATCAGTATGATGCTGATTTTGATTAGTGAAAACGTCAGAAGGATCGAAAAAATTACTGGAGCCGATTTCTTAAATCGATATTCTGAAATTCCCTGGTCAAGTATCAAAGGAATCAGAAATATCTTAGCTCACGATTACTTCAATATAGACGCTGAAGAAATATACCAAATATGTTCGAGTGACCTAGAGCTTTTAAAACAAGTGTTGGCAGAGATGCGCCGTGATATGTAAGTCGGCTACGGAACAACAAGATATCAAAGCCGTGATTGAGGCAGAGATCGATGTCTGTTACAGTCAATTAGAAGCACCTCGAAAAACAGTCCTGATCTAGAGGCAAGCCTAATCCGAGGAAACCGTAGCAAGCCATACAAAACTCGATCAACAGGTTTGGTTTGATCAGAGTTATATATAGCCGCTTGCGGTGATGTGGGCATAGCCCACATCAATCAATCTCTTACTCAGTAGGAGTTTGAGTTTATCGACCGTGCCTCATAAATTTGAGAAACGCTATACAAAGTTGTATACAGTATACGTAAATTTATATACGTAAATTTATTCATGGTATTGAGTCTACACTTCACCTGATTCCCAGACCGACTCTATATTCTTCAGACGCAACCGCATGTCTCACGCCCTATGTTAATTACTAAACAGCCCGTATTTCGTCGGTTTTGGTACCCCGTGATTCCAATGACCGACTTGGCCGATGGTCCGAAGCCGTTCCAACTGTTGGGTGAAAAGATTGTCCTGTGGTTAGATGCAAACGGCAATCCCGTGGCGGTGCAGGATCGGTGCTGTCATCGCACAGCCCAACTATCCCTTGGCTCTGTGGTGAACGGTTGCATCAAATGCCCTTATCACGGCTGGCAATTCAATGGCGAAGGGGCGTGTGTACAGGTACCGCAGTCCAAAGATGGTGCGATTTCCCCCAGCTACAAAGTTAAAGCCTATGCCTGTCAGTCACGCTATGGCTACGCCTGGGTGTGTTTGGCGGATCCCTTAGTGGACATTCCCGATATTGTCGAAGCCGCTGATCCAGAGTTTCGGGTGATTCCAGAATTTTATGAACCGTGGAACTGTGCCGGACTGCGGGTAATGGAAAATGAGTTCGACTTGGCGCACCCTACCTTTGTTCACCCCACAACCTTTGGTAGCGAAGAACATCCCACACCCGATGTGTTGGAGTTGCAGGAGTTGGAGTGGGGGCTGCATGTGCATGGCGTGTTGGGTGTGGTTAACCCAGAACTGCAACAACAAAACCTGAAAATGGAGAGTCGGGAAACCTTCCGGACGTTGGACATGATCTGGTTTATGCCGTTTACGGTGAAGCTGCGGATTAACTATCCCAACGGTTTGAGCCATATCGTCGTCAACACAATGACTCCAATTAGTGATTCCCAGTCGCAGATGGTGCAGTTTTGTGTGCGGAATGACACCGAAGCGGATACGCCCCAAGCCGATGTGATTGCCTTCGATCGCGCCGTCACCTTAGAAGACAAGCGGATTCTGGAAACGACCGATTACGATGTACCCCTGAGCCTAACGGTGGAACAGCATATGTTCACTGATAAACCAGGGATTGTGATGCGGAAGAAAATTGCGGCGTTGCTGAAAGCCCATGGCGAAGTGGAGCAAACCAACCATGGTTCGGTGTTGACCGTGCCAGAGTTCCCCATTGCCGTCCCTACCTAACCTAACCATCAACTTTCTAAACCACGTTTCAACCAGTCGCTTAGATTGACGGTTGCATGGGGGCGGTTTTGCTACCTCCTGAAATTGTGTTGCTGATCCACTGAATTCCACCTACCTTTCCCTTGATGTCACCCATGTCAACCTTGACCGAAGCTCCAGTTTGCGATCCGGTGTTGTGGAATGACTGGTATGTGGTGGCGCGATCGCTCGACCTCGCACCGGGCAATCTGATCCCCGTGCGGGTTTTGGATACGAATCTGGTGGTGTGGCGATCGCAGAGTGGGGCGGTGATGGCCTGGGCAGATCGCTGTCCCCACCGCAGTGTACGGCTATCCGGGGGGCAGGTGGTGGGGGATACCCTGGTCTGCCCTTACCATGGCTTGGCGTATGACCAAACCGGACAGTGCATCCAAGTCCCGGCCCATCCCGACTATGTACCACCCCCCCAAGCCTGTACCCAAACCTATACCGTGCAAGAACAGTACGGTTTTGTCTTTGTCTGCTTAGGCCAGCCAGAGCGGGCGATCGCCCCCTTCCCAGAATGGGGACAGGATGGCTTCAGAACTGTGCTGTGTGGCCCTTACGACTTACCCTGTGGCGGGTTTCGGGCGATTGAAAACTTTCTCGACTTAGCGCACTTTCCCTTTGTGCATGGCGACAGTTTGGGCGACATCCACCGACCAGAAATTGGCGATTACACCGTGATTACAGACGACCAAGGGGTGCATCTGAAAAAGATTCCGGTTTGGCAACCCAACCCTGTCGGCTTAGGTGCAGGTTCCATCGTCACCTATGATTACTCGGCCATGCGTCCCCTGACGGCCTACTTACGCAAAAACACCACAACTGGGGAATATTTAACCATTTTCTTTTGTGCCACACCCGTGACTGAAGAGAGCTGTGTTGGCTGGATGGCGATGGCGATTAACTATGATGATGGCTCGGACGAGCAAACCTTCCGCAGTTTCCAAGATCAGATTGTCCAGCAAGATCTGGCCATGTTAGC
>CAZJZR010000296.1:0-5369 GCA_964550475.1 uncultured bacterium | reverse complement strand
AGTGCAACAGCAGGTCTGTAGGTCGTATTCCTGAGTTCTGATCTCCCCAAGGTAACAGAGGTGGACGTGCTATGACTAAGATGATTGTCAACCTGACGCTATCAATTGCCACCGAAACGATTGATACCCTCCTGCAAACCTATCCCCAAACTCCCCATCGGGAATTGTTCGCCGATCCTGATTTATATCAGTCGTTGCTAACCTATGTGTTGAGTCGCATCCCGAACCATTACATGGTGATTGAACAGTCGAACCACAATGTTCATCACAAGGGTCGCAAAATTCACAATGGTTATCACACGCAGCTACGGGTAGAAAACCAGCCCGCCAGTGCAGACCAACCTGCGGATGACGCGGCCTTGCCTCCTCCTCCCACCTTGGTGCAGGAAGATTTGGCGAACATTATTCACCAAGGCATCCATGATTTACTCGCCCAACATCCAGAACGCTTGCATCGCCCGTATCCGTGTCGAGATGCGGTGGTACTCAGACCGTCCTATTGGTTTGGGTGATGTATTGGTTTGGGTGATGTATTGGTTTGGGTGATGTATTGGTTTGGGTGATGGTCTAAGAGCAATGGTCGTAACTACTCAGGTAGATCAACACTGGATTGTTTGATCCACAAGGGTTGGGGTACCCAACCCCTACACAAACATTCTGTTTGTAGGGGCACGGTTCCCGCGTCCTTAATCGGCACCTGGGCAGTTACCGATGGTCTAAAAATTGCGAGTCTTGACACCCTTGCTTCAGAATGAAGACATACGTTGTCGAGAGGAGCGATTATGCGCTTATTGCATACCATGTTGCGGGTGGGGAATCTACAAGAATCCCTGGCCTTTTACTGTGATGTGCTGGGAATGAAGTTGCTCCGACAAAAGGATTATCCAGGGGGCGAATTCACCCTGGCCTTCATTGGCTATGGCGATGAGTCGGATCATACGGTGCTGGAATTAACCTACAACTGGGGTGTGGATAAGTACAACCTCGGAGATGCCTATGGTCACATTGCAATCGGGGTTGATGATATTTATGCCACTTGCGAATCCATCCGCGCCAAGGGTGGCAAAATTACCCGTGAACCAGGCCCCATGAAGCACGGGAGCACGGTGATTGCCTTTGTGGAAGACCCCAATGGTTACAAAGTGGAACTGATCCAAGTGCGGAAAGCGGAGGGGTGAGGGGGATCTGAAGGGATGGTGAATGGTGGATGGTGGATGGTGGATGGCGCGGTTCAGATATACGCGGTTAAACTATCCAAAGTTCACAAAGTTCACAAAGTTCACCTATTTCTGGACACAAAGCGGCTTTCCGTAGGGTAAAAGGATGTGGGGAAATGCGTAGACTGGGGCGCGTTAGTCGCGATCGCGGAATCGATCGCTTAATTACAGTGAGCCTATTGGCCGTTGTGGGTACAGTTACCACAGGGTGGTGGCGATCGCCGATCCACGCCCAACCCGCGATCGCGCCCCTGGCCGAACAACCTAGCTCCAAACCCAGTCCCAAACCGATCCAAGAGATCCGCTTGCCGGGAGAAGTGCGGCCATTGCCGGGACAATTGGACAGCGTGCCCCTCGTCAGCAGCAACAGCCCGGAGTGGATTAAAACCCCTGGCATCTTGCTCTCCACCTTTCCCCCCGACGGTAAGCGCACTCCAGCCGCCCATCTCAACTACCCGCTCAGCGGTGAGTTCAACCTGTTCACCCACCACTTCACCCACACCCCCAAGGATCTGCAAACGCTCTATCTGGGCGTGATTGTGCATAATCCCAATAACAAACCCGTGACCGTGCGGATTCCAGCCGCAGCGGGGTACTTGTTAGAACCGGACGCGCCCTTTCAGTCCAAACCGCCATTGCTGGAGAATCCCAGCGGAGCCGTGTTTTCGGGGCCGGGGATTCGGGCGGTGGATGCGGTGTTGCGCGGCCAGCGACAGCCGGATTTTCCGGCGCAGTTGGTGTTGCCCCCCAAGGGTTATGCCCTGCTGATGAACCATCCAATTGTGACGCGGGGGCTGGCGCGTCCGGTGAATGGTCGCTCGACCTTGATCCAACTCAAAAGCAGCGATCGCGTCTACATCGCCAGTCTGGCGCAATTTGCGATCAAAACCGCGCAGGGAAGGGAACGCGCCCCCACGCTGGCCGAGTGGCGATCGCTGCTAGACAACGGCAGTTTTGCGGGGCCACGGGACAAAGCACCCACCCCACCGGATGCACCGGGCAGCTTGGTCTACAGCCGCGTTGCAGGTGTGCAGTCCGGTTCGACGTGGCGGGCACGCCTGACCGATGCAGGTCAGGCCACTCTGGCGATTCCCGCCCCCGGTCAACACATTACCTATCCGATCAGTACATTGCGAGCCGGACGGTTGGGCAGCGGGCAAATTCAGGCCGCGCCCCTGCTCGTCCGTTACCCCGATACCGCCTACGAATCCCACGGCAACTACGCCGTGCTGTATGACCTCAGCACCACCTTGGTCAACCGCACTGCCCAACCGCAAACGGTGACACTGACGCTGGCCACACCGTTGAAAGAGGACACCTTAGCCAACGGGCAGATCCGCTTACGCCAACCACCGCTGGATTTCCCTTATTTTCGCGGTACGGTGCGGGTGCGCTATGCCGATGATTCCGGGCGATCGCAGATCCGCTACTGGCATTTGTGGCATCGGGTGGGTCAGGTGGTGGAACCGTTGCTGACACTCAAACTGCAACCCAACCGGACGCGATCGCTGCGGATCGATTTCCGTTACCCACCGGACTCCACCCCACCCCAGGCGTTAATCATCCACACACAGGCAAATTAGAAAATCGCCCATGGCGATAACCGATGGCAATACCGAGCGATTCGCCGCGCAGAGATCGCCATACTGCGCTACTATTCAGCAACATCATTGCCAATTATTGCCAAGGTTCTGTCCAACCACTAATCGGTGCAAGTGATCGGTTCAAGCTGCCCCTACCCCTCGGAGAACTCAACCAACTCAACCAGAAAGGGCTAGGGTTAGGTCACCTTTGGTTAGATCACATCTGAAGGTACACCCTCAGATTCGATGATACTCCGGGCATCCATAGACCACATCACTGCAAGCAGATTTACCACTAGATGTAAACAAATTAGCGATTTTAAACTTTTCTAAAGAAAGGTAGGAAAAGAATAAGACTTTTCTATATTTCTTAGGGGTTATGCAACAGGTAGCACCTGCAAACGTGCTCGATGTCAAGCCTAGTAATCCTTGTAAGGATGTTAAGAAGTTTGTATCGATCGATTAAAAGAAGTTGAAATTTCAAATTCAAGCCGATATACTTTCAACAGTTTCTGTAACGACGATTACATAAATTCGGTCGAAATCGGGAGGTCGGAAGATTGGCAAGAAGACGTAAGCGCAAGAGTCGTAGGCGTTTAGAAGGGCGGCGGATTCTTGAGCTAGTTCCTCAGTTTAGTATTGAGAGTGGTGAAGACAAGCCAGTCACAGCAGCTCGCAAATTCATTGAATCAGAAGGAATTGTGCCCCCAGCACTGCTTCTGGTTAGACGCAATGAGCATACCACTGACCGCTACTTCTGGGCTGAAAAAGGGTTATTCGGTGCCCAGTATGTAGAGGAGAATCATTTTCTCTTCCCCAGCTTGAGATGTATGGTAGAGGAGCCTGAGAAGACGACGAAAGTTGCTCTCAGTACCCACTAACAATCACTACTGACTAGAAATTGCTATCTAGGTAGTTCTCAACCATAGGGTAATTCTTATATCTAATCTAACGATCTCCATCCTGAACACTGGTCAGGGTGGATTTTTTTTTCAGGTTAATTGGCCAGGTTAATTGGCCGGGTTAATGGTCACCAAGTTGATTTTCACCATAGTCGCCACCGCTGCCATACTTCAGCGCGTCTTGCCAGCGGTGATAACGGTATTGTGTCGCCGAGGACAATCTCGCTGTCAACGGACTGAGGCGATCGGCAAGGGGGTTCAGCAGGCTGTATGCCCCCAAGGTAACATAGTGACGGCTCCAGTCCAACAGGGCGGGAATGCCCACTTGGGGAATGATTTGCGCCACCACACGGGGATTGCTTAACCCGGTGCGTTCCATGCTGCGGTAGAGGGCGGGAAATTGCACTACATCTTGCAGGAAGGGGCGGAGTACGTCATCGCCTAATTGGTTCATGGCGAGGAAGACAGTGGAAAGCAGGTCATTAATTTGGTTGGGTGGCAAGGTTTGCCCCATGCCGACGCTCATGGTGCGCTGGAACAGCCAGGTGACCGACAGGTTGGGTTGGTAGGGTTGCAGCAGGCTGAGGGAACGGCGATCCAAGACATCGGCGGTGAGGGCTTCGTGGATGCCGTTGGTGAGGCGGGAGAGGTGGCGCATCATGGCTCCAAAGCCACCAAAACTAAGGGGCGATTGGTTGCCGCTACTGTCGCCCAGGTGCAGGAGCCGATCCCAGGGCGATCGCAGCGGACTCTGGCGATAGCAGGGGAAACAGCCAAACAGGGCGCGGCGGAATTGTACTTGGCTGACCTCCACCTGCTGATACTCCGGTAATAGTCGGACATACTCATCGAATAAGAATTCCAGGCTGATGCGATCGGGGTGGGCATCCAAATAGGTGAACAGGTAGGTGGTGCGCCCATCACGGGCGGGAAAGGCTTCCCAAAAATATTGGCACTGGTGCTGAATCGGCGTGAAGGAGACGAACAGATCTCCGGTGTCGTTGCGGGGAAATCCTTGGCCGCAGGTGCCCACGACCAAACACACGGCATCCGGGGTTTGGAACTGGCGGGCTTGGCGGGCGATCGCCGAAAAATGCCCCATCACGTCCAACACCAGCCGCGTCCGCAGGGTGGTTGGTGCTGTACCCGTGACCTCTACCGCCACCCCATCGGGATGTACCACCAAGCCCTGAAACGCTGTTTGTTCTATCAAGCATCCACCCGCTTGCAAAAACCGCTGTTTCAGTCGCTCCAACAGATACTCCGGATCAACGCCAATATTCAGCACATCCCGCACCCACACCTCTGCACCGCCCAAAAAGCTGATGCGGCCTGGATTGTAGCTGGAGGCGATCGCCTGCTCCAACTCTGCTTCCGTCAACAACTCCAACTCGGTCAGCACCTGCAATTCCGCACGGGAAATGTTCCATTCCTGCGCCCGTCCCCGCAAGGCTCCCCGCTCCACCAACGCCACCTTCCAACCGCGTTGCGCCAACGCCGCCCCAATGAAAATCCCTAACGTGCCGCCACAGACCACCACATCCCAATCCGCCGCTCCCATGGGCGACGGGCTGACGGTGACCACAGGCGTTTTTGGGAGGGTGCCCTGCCGCAAATTTGCCCACAGGCGATCGGCATAGCGCAATCCGGTCAGCGGATCACCGGGG
>CAZJZR010000295.1:0-5382 GCA_964550475.1 uncultured bacterium | reverse complement strand
CCCCAGGGAGAGGGCTAGAAAAGCTCTCCTTCTCCCTAGGGAGAAGGAGTTGGAGGATGAGGGCAAGCTGGGCAGTTACCAGAAATTAATTTGGAAACAGGGTAAATGGATGGCAGCGATCGCAGGAAACGATTATATTGATGGAAACCAGATCGAGGGTGGTGCTAGGGCAACCCATATACCTCTGGTTATACTCCCAACTGAGTTTATCTTATGCTGAGCCTGCTGTCCTTGTTTGCTTCTTCAGCCCATTCCACCTCTAACTCCGGCTCTGTCAGCCGTTCTGGACGAGTGCAACTATTTTTACTCGGTTGCGTGGCCGGATGTGTCGTGTGGGGTAGTGGAGCCTGGGGGCTACGGGCAGCGATCGCCGCCACACCAGACACCGCCCCTCCAGAGGTGAAAACACTGCTGTCTCGCTTGGATGAAGCGGCGAATCGGCGTGACCTAAATGCGGTGATGCAGTTTTACAGCACCAACCTCACCCACTCCGATGGACTCACCTACCAAACGTTGGAGCAGTCCCTCAGCCAACTGTGGAAACAGTACCCGACCCTCAGCTATCGCACCGAACTCCAATCCTGGCAACTGGATAAAGGTGTATTAACCCTGGAAACCGTTACTTACATCACCGGAACCCAACAACGGCAAGGGCAAGCCTTCACCCTGAAGTCCACGCTGCGATCGCGGCAAACCATCGAAAATCAACGCATCCTCCGCCAAGAAATTCTGGCGGAACAAAGCCAACTCACCTCTGGCAAGAAACCGCCGGAAGTGGAAATGATTTTGCCGGAAACCGTCACACCGGGACAGCAGTTTGCCTTTGATGCGATTGTCAAAGAACCACTGGGCGACAGTTTGATGTTGGGAGCCGTACTGGAAGAACCCGTCAAACCGGGCAGCTACATCAGCCCCCAACCGATTGACTTGGAACCCCTGTCGGCTGGCGGGTTGTTCAAAACTGGACGCGCCCCCGCCACCCAAGGGAGCCGCTGGATCTCGGCAGTGCTGATTCGTGGTGATGGGGTGACGCGGATCACCCAACGGTTGCGGGTGGTGGAGAAGAAGTAGTGACAGATCACCGTTGAGCTTGGGGCGGGGATGAATCCTGGGTGGGTTGTTTGTGCCCCTGAGATCGACCCGGATGCTCTGCCAGACCCAATTCCATCCACTCCAATCCCATCAACTCCAATCCCATCAACTGGAATCCCATCAACCTCGATTCCATCAAACCCAATGCCATCAGTCCCAAGGCCATCAGTGGCAGCCCGTGCGGCGTGTGCCTGTGGTCGCCACTGGATGGATTTCTGGATCGATTGACGGTTAATCCTAAATCAGCGCAATGGCTCCTGGCAGACGTAATTGGAGATGGCGATCGCTGTAGCGGTGCGGGGAGACACTTGATTAACAGTGCCAATATCGCCTTGGCGACAGTCAGCCCACCAGCGTTGCTGCTTGCCATTCACCACAGCGGTAAATTCCCGCACATTCAACTGGGGCGAGGTGGGGCCAGCGGTAATCGTGGTGCGAAGGACTGAGAAAGTGCCTACACCTTCCAAGGTGCCAAAGGGGCGCACCGTGTCCATGGGAACAGGGGTGGGGCTGGCGACGGGAGTACCGGGAGCCGGACGCGGAATAAACTGTCGGACTTTACCCGTGGCTTCGGCAATACAACTGGCCTGTTGCCGTGTTTGCCGCGATCGCAGCGACACCGTGTAAATATTGTCCCGCATCGTTGCCTCAAACACCTCCACATTCGCTGCCGTGGTGTTCCATTCCAAAATCGCCAGATTAACACAGCCCCGTTGCACCGACACCGGGATTAAGGTTGGCGAGGGGGACGGGCTGGGGGATGGGCTAGGGCTAGGCGATGGCGACGGATTCGGTGCTGGAGTGGTGACTAACTGGACAAAATCACCTCGTACCCAGCCTTCCCGTGCTGTACGCACCAACCGGACATAAAACCACGTCAACCCATCGGACATGGTGCCCTGTTTGAGAATTTCCACGCGATCGCCCGGTCGCGCAAACACGGTCACCAACGATTTAGAGTTGGGAGCCGTATGCACCTGCACACGGGCATCGGTTTGCGAATTAACTAACACAGCGGGTCGGGTCAGCCCAGGACTCGCTATACCCAAAATCAATGTCGTTGTAACCAACACGGACACCAAGGAACGCTTGAGGGGACGGTTTGCCATTAGGTGAACTCCTGTTACAAGTGGATGGGGGAGGAGTGGGGTGGATCGTGACTGGTGGATCGTGACTGGTGAGGGAGCGTTATCATCCATACTCTAACCGTTGAATCCCCGTCAGGGGAGGAAGCAGGGGGTGCAGCCCGGAACACTTTTCCGCTGGGGGGATGTGAACGGTTATCGCATAATCGGTTATCGCATCATCATTACTTGATGATTATCAACTGAATAATTATCAACTGAATTATCAACTGAATAATTATCAAGAATAGTTATCACGCGAGGATATACTTTGTCAGGGAACTGTTTGTAGTACTGGCTTTAGCCAGCCAACTGAAGTTGGAACTACAAAGTAAAATTTGTTGGCTGACACAGTATAGTTATCACGCGAGTAATGTTTCCCAGGCTAATTTGGCCGCACCGACCATTCCAGCTTGGTTGCCAAGTTTGGCGGTGAGGAGGTGCAGATTGGCACGGGACGTGGGCATGACCCGCCGTTCAATTTCCATTTTCATTGTAGGAAAGAAAAATTCTGCACTGGCACTAACCCCACCCCCAATTACCGCTGCCTCTGGGGTGAGGATGTAAATTGAACTGGCCAGTCCGGCTCCTAAATCCCGGCCATATTGTTGCCAAAAGGCGAGGGCATCGCGATCGCCAGCTTTGGCGCGTGCCCCCAATTCCGCTGGTTCTAACCCAGTGCGGCGGCAAATCGCCCGCGCCGATACATATTGTTCTAAGGAACCTTGGTTGCCACTGTTGCACGGGGGGCCATCGGGGTTGAACGTAATTAACCCCAATTCGCCAGCCGCACCATCCCGTCCAACAAACAACTTACCATCCATAATCACCGCCCCGCCCACCCCAGTCCCCAAGGTGAGCAGAATCATGTGGCGGTATGGTCGCCCTGCCCCCAGCCAAAATTCCCCCAGTCCCGCACAGTTGGCATCGTTGGCAATTACCGTGCGTCGCCCTGTTTTCGCCTCTAGCCAGTCGGCTAAGGGAATGTTGCGCCACCCAACTAAGTTAATGGCAATTCGAGCGATCCGCGCCGCTGCATCCGACGGCCCCGGTGTGCCCACACCGATCGCCCCACTCTCGCCCTGGGGATCAATCTGGGCGATCGCTGCCACCATCGCTGCTAACACCGCCTCTGGAGTGGGGGGTTGGGGCGTAGCGATGGTCAAGGTCGCAAGGCATTGTCCATCCCGATCAAATCGCCCCAGTTTGATGGCGGTACCGCCTAAATCAATGCCAATGACACTGGAAGGAAAAGACATGGAAGGATCAAAAATCAGGAATACAACCGGGATGCGAGAGTTTAGCACTGGCAACCCTCGCCCGTCCAGTCACAATCCTAAAGCAGACGGGGACAGGATTTCGATCCAATGGCGATCGGGTTAACGGGCACCAACGGGGGCACTCATCTCCAACATCCGCTGAATCGGTCGCAACGCCGCCACCCGCACCGCTTCCGGCATGGTAATTTCTGGGCTGCGGTGTTTCATGCAGAGGTACAACTTTTCCAACGTATTCAAGCGCATGTGCGGGCATTCATTACAGGCACAATTGCTGACGGGCGGTGCCGGAATAAATTGCTTGTGGGGAGCCTGCTTCTGCATTTGGTGAATGATCCCTGGTTCAGTCACCACAATCAATGTTTGCGCGGCGGTGTGCTCGGCATAGTTCAGCAGAGCCGTGGTGGAACCCACATAATCAGCATGGCGCAATACCGCTGCCTCACATTCTGGGTGAGCAATCACCGCTGCCCCCGGATTGGCCATTTTCAGTTGCACAATCTTTTTCTCAGAAAAGTTTTCATGCACCATGCAACTGCCTTGCCACAGCACCATATCGCGTCCAGTTTGCTGCATCACGTACCGTCCCAAATGTTGGTCAGGCGCGAACAGGATCGGCTGATCGGCGGGAATTTGCCGCACCAACTGCACCGCATTGGAACTGGTACAGATCAGATCGCTCATGGCTTTAATTTCAGCCGTGCAATTAATGTAAGAAATTACAAAATGGTCGGGATGAGCCGCTTTGAAACGGGCAAATTCATCTGGAGGACAGCTATCGGCAAGGGAACAACCCGCGTCCAAGTCCGGTAACAACACCAACTTATTCGGGTTGAGAATTTTGGCTGTTTCCGCCATAAAGTGTACGCCAGCAAACACAATCACATCCGCGTCTGTCTTGGCGGCTTGCTGGGACAACCCCAGGGAATCACCCAGATAGTCGGCCACATCTTGGATGTCAGAGTCTTGGTAGTAGTGCGCCAAGATGACGGCATTTAGCTCTTGTTTCAGGGTTTGGATGGCACCGACTAAGTCGGCAGGAAGGGCATCAGGACGGGCGAGAGGACGAGGTATGGTGAACACGGGCGGAAGGTGGGGAAAGGGTAAGGGGAAGGGAAAAGGGGGAATATAAAAGGGTGACGGTGGAGTTGCCGTTGATGCAACTGATGTAACTGATACAACTGATACAACTGAGGCAACGGCTGATTTGTGCTGGCAATTGGTGATTTGAGCCTGCATTAATTATAGTTGATTTCACCAAAAATAAGGTGAATAAAATTGGTGATTTTGATTTTTTTAGGGGGTTGGGCAGACTCTGCTGGGTCAGGGGATGGGCTAGGCTGATACGGATTGGGCGCAGGCTTATGGCAAGATAAACCAAGATCGATTGGGGGCGATCGCCCCTAATACCGCCTGCCTCACTTTCACACCGCACTTGCACACCGCACTCTTCACGGTTTTAGTACTGTCTCCCATGGCTTACAAACTGCTTTTTGTCTGTCTTGGCAACATTTGCCGTTCCCCTGCCGCCGAGAATCTGATGAATCATTTATTGGCAGAGCGAGGCTTAACCGAGCAGATTACCTGTGACTCTGCTGGCACATCGAGTTATCACATTGGCAGTCCACCCGATCGCCGCATGATTGCCGCCGCCCAGCAACGGGGTATTCCGATGCAAGGACGGGCGCGCCAGTTTGAGCCAGAGGATTTTGACCAATTTGACCTGATTCTGGCTATGGATCGGGATAATTACGAGGCGATCATCTATCAGGATCGGGCTAAGCGGTATGGTCAAAAGGTGCGGTTGATGTGCGATTTCTGTACTCGCCACACACTGCGAGAAGTTCCCGATCCCTACTATGGCGGTGCGGATGGGTTTAACCAGGTGT
>CAZJZR010000294.1:0-5385 GCA_964550475.1 uncultured bacterium | reverse complement strand
AATTTGCTGCAACGGTTGCTGAAGTTGGCGGATGAGGATGTGAAACCCATCCAAGCCCGGTTGTTGAAGTAGCGATCGCGCAAGCTGAATGATTCACCACACGTTCTCGATCTCAGTGATCGGGATAGATCTCCGTAAGGACGGATTCGACCACGAGTTGGCAGGGTGGATTTTTCGTCCCCGGAGGCAACCGAAACTCAACGTGCCAGATCTTAGTGGTGCAGAAAACTTTCTTGGGTCTCACAATGGACAATCCCAAGCAGGAAAACGGTGGCTATAACCCACTATCGTCGTTCATTTTCCCGAGGGATCCTCACATCATCGTCTCACTGAGAATCCTTTTTCCATCAGGGTTTCAGGAGTTTTCTGCACCACTAAGCGTGCCAGATAGCCTCTAAGAGGCAATAAATCAGAAATTTTGTTGAAAATATTTTCTAAAAAGCTGGACTGACATACTACACAGCAATGGCTGAAAAGCTTGAATTAGCTAGGTCTACAGCCGTTTTTCAACCGGGTGGTTGCCCCTTGCCGTCAAGGTGATGGCAAAACTATTGACACAAATTCTTAACTAGTCTAGTCTCAGTAATTGACGACTAATTGAGAAGTATTAGCAATAAATTAGCAATGGGAATTACGAGACGCAGCTTTTTGGTCACTGGTGCTGCTGCCACCGCTGCCACTGTGATGGGCGAACAATTGTTTCGGCCTGGGGTGTTGAATGCCCAAACTGACAAGGTTCTGAATGTTTACTCTGCCCGTCACTACGACAACGATCGCAAGCTTTACCAAGGGTTCCAAGCCGCTACGGGAATTAAGGTGAATTGGGTCGAGGCGGATGCTGATAAGTTAATTGAACGGATTCGTAGCGAGGGCGGCAACAGTCCGGCGGATGTGCTGCTCACGGTTGATGCAGGGCGATTGTGGCGTGCCCAAGAAGCGGGATTGCTCAAGCCTGTGCGTTCCAGTGCGCTGACCCGCGCCATTCCCGCCTCCCTGCGCGATCCGGCAGGACACTGGTTTGGCATTTCTAAACGGGCGCGGGTGTTGGTCTACAACAAGGACATGGTGAATCCCCGCCAACTGTCTACCTATGAGGATTTGGCCAGCGGCAAATGGAAGGGCAAGTTGGTTAGCCGCTCCTCGACCCATGTGTATAACCAATCGCTGTTGGGGGCGATCATTGCCGCCAGTGGCGAAAAAGCAGCCTCAAGCTGGGTGAGAGGAATTGTCAGCAATTTTGCTAGTCCGCCAGAGGGCAATGACACGGCACAAATTCGCCTGGTGGCCTCTGGTAAGGCGGCGGTGACGTTTGTCAACCACTATTATTTAGTGCGGTTGGCGGAGTCGGGCAAGGCGGAGGATAAGGCGATCGCCAGTAAGGTCGGCCTGTTTTTCCCCAACCAACGGCTACGCGGTACCCACGTCAACATTAGCGGCGCAGGCTTGGTGAAAACATCCAAAAATCAAGCAGCGGCCACCCAGTTCCTCGAATATTTAGTGGGACGGGAAGCCCAGGATCTGTTAGCAAGGGGCAATAATGAATATCCGGTGGTGGCAGGCACGCCGCTGGATCCGGTGGTGGCGCGGTATGGGCGGTTTACAGAGGATCGGGTCAATGCCGCAACCTTTGGCCGCAACAATGGACTGGCTCTGCGAATTGCGGATCAAGCAGGCTGGAAGTAACAACGACGTGAATGGTGATTTGCACAAGACTTCCGAAAGATTGAAAGCCTTCGGAAGTCTTGGCTTAATGTGCAAAAGTTTATGTTCATTGCTTAAATTCTTTCAGTGAAAAAATTACAAAAGATTGCACTCTATATATTAATTTGCTAGAACCAAGTAAATCACTCAATCAACACACTATAGTTACATATAAGAGATTGTGTTGGTATGTGGCAAGCTCTGACGCTTTGCAAAATTACGCGCTACGATTTTTCATTCTCTCCAATTTTTTTGACGCTATCCCCTAATCCCTTCTAGGGGATGTTTGTTATTGGTTTAATACATTTTTTGCAAGGCTTATCTTCAAATTTGCCTATATTTGCTCTGGGCGAAAATCCGTTAACTTCTTTTCAAGGATAGTCATTATGTCACCATCAAAAACTCCTTCTAATCCGAATGAAGAACTATCCACAATCATTAATTTTATCAATCTATCTCTCGAAAAAATTAGCAGTAAAATCGTACAATTCAACGTCAAAGAAAATGTGTTGAATCTTTTGTTTGAAGTGCCTGAAAATTCTGAAAATTCTGAACTTGAACAAGCTATTCGGCAGTGTCAATTGCAATTGAAATCACTGAGAATAATGTCAGTCAAGCTTTTCAAGAAGGAAGTTCCTCAATCACCGCCAAAGTGTTTTGGCATGATTGATTTGAGTGAAGTCAATGTGATTATGGAATCTGCTTTGACTGTTCCAAAGTCTGCTCAGATACAAAGCAGAGTCATTTCAGAAAATGAGAATAAGCTTTTACCTATAAGCTCTGATTTAGGAATTAAAGAAAGAGTTAAACAAGGAGATATTAGTGCAATTCAACAATTACTTGACATTGCACTAATACACAAAAATGTAAAGAGTACTGTACGAACAGATGGTCGGGTTCTTAAAATCTTCCTTGAATGCGAACAGTTTATTGATCAAAATTCAGTCGTAATGATAGTGAAGCGACAAATTGATCTGAATTGTCGAGATTTTGAAGCACTTGATATAGAAGCAAAGAGTCAAAATAATGAAGTGATCTGGTCAGAGATTGTTCCATGTTTACTTAAATCTAGCCAGGTTAAGAAAAGTTCTATTTCTTCTGAATTGAATACTGAAAAATTTGAAAAATACAGGAAGCTTTTGCCGTTTATAGCGAGTATTTTTGCTGTGTTGGTGGGAGGTCTAATTATAGGAGTCGCTTACTATTTAACGACTCGAACTCAAGTTCCTGATGTCGTTGGACAGCAGGTCAGTAATGCTCAAGGTATTATTAAAGGGCGCAATTTAGAAGTCCAAGTTGTCGAAAAAGTAGAAGAAGATGTTGCGCCCGGTCAAGTTATGAAACAAGAGCCAACAGCAGGATCTTCTCTTGAAAAAGGAAAACTAGTGACATTACATGTGTCAAAAACACCAACATATGTAATTACAGGTTCCTTGATTTTAGTTGATGATGATATTGGAGGTATTGATTCCAATTGTTATGGTAGAGGCGGATATAGAGACATTCAAGGTGGCATGTCTGTTACCATAAAAGATGGTTCTGGAAGTATTTTGTCAACATCTTCTACTGATATGGGGTCTGCTCTTGAAAAGTATGAAGAATTCATACTTGCTTGCCAGTTTGAATTTTCAGTTGAAGTGCCTAAAGCAAAGTTCTATTCTATTGAAATAGGTCGCCGTGGTGAGCTAAATTATTCGCTAGACGAGATGAAGCGTCAAAACTGGAAAATTAGTTTATCACTAGGTAGTTGAGGTTATGAGGTAATTCTTCACGATAGGATTATATTTGAAAATCCTATTCAACTAGCGATGAAATTCTTTGTTGGAAAAATGATGTTGTCTGCATGAATTTTATCGAAACTCCTGTTATGTTAAGTAAGTCAGGGAAATAAAACTTTGTTACATGACAAACTGCAAGCTCTGTAAACTGCTTCAGAGGCTTACAGCAGTCTTCTAATCAATCTGGTACAGTTTCCTAACCGAAGAGCAAGAGCTTTAAGCCCCTTATTGTGCTGAATTGATCTGAAAAGTCCTATATCAGTAATGCGTGGTAATCCAACGCAATTTCTTGGCATCAGCCTACTTAGTTAATATCAAATCTTGCACTTCCATAATGGATGGTTTTGTCAAGAGTAATTTTTGGGTTACTTCTGAAAACCGTCTTTCATCCCCACACACGAAAGACGGTTTTCTCTACTGTCAGCCCCCTTTCAATTCCGTATTCTACTGACTATCGTGTATCCAATTACTCTTAGAGGTCGCGATAGTTGTGAGTAAAGGAAGTCGTAAATTGAAGGAAGCCGTTGCATTTCTGGCTGGTGGCGGAGCCGCTGGAGCAGGAGTTGCCGCATTAGTGGGCAACATGGGACTCGCTGGTGCGTTTGGTGGTGTCGCAATTGGCGCAGCACCAGTCGTTGGTGCTGGTGCAGTTCTGGGTATGGCAGCTTATGGTGTTAAGAGACTTTTTGACTAGGAGTAAATTATGAATGATGTAAAAGCAGTTGGCGCGATTTTAACCAGTGCGGCTGCATTAGGTACTGGTTCGATCCCTGTAGCAACGATTACTTCATCTGCTCCTGGTCTTTTGGGAGTAATTGGTTTAACTACAACTACAACAATTGCATTACCAGTTGCAGGAGTGGTAGCTGCATCGGGTTTAGTCGGTTATGGTCTCTATAAAGGATTTCAACTAGCTAAAGGTAACTAGAAGGATATAACTATGGGTTTTTCAAAAAAGGTTGGTAGAGCTTGTAAGAAAGCAGTCAAAGCTGCTCCATCAGTAGTCGCCACAGCTTCTACAGTTGCTCCAATAGCAATTCGGATCGCTGAAGTTGCTTTTCCTAATGCGAGAACACTTCGCCCTGTAATTAAAGTGGTAAAGGGGTTGAGCCGCCTGAGTCGGTTGAGTTAGAACGGTAATTTGTTCATAAAGTAGTTAGTTGTCTCCATCAAGAATAGTTTAAAGAGAGAGCGATGGTAGAAGCTTAGTTTTTGCGATCGCTCTCTTAATTTTTTCACATCAAATTATTCATCGTTATTCCAGATGTTATCAATTCTCCTAGAGCACCGGTCACCTAATTAAGATAGCTGTAATGGGTTTAGAGTCAAGATAGTGTGGCGTGAGTAAAACGATGCGTCCTCAATTTTGGAACCCACCGATAGAATTGACAGCCAGCGAACAAAAGGTAGTGAAGGGGATTAAACGGGCAAAACTGTTTACCTTCCTGCGTCAAGTGCGCCATGAACTGTTTGATGCAGCATTTCAAGCAGAATTGGCAACGATCTATGAGGATAAGCCGAAAGGGCATCCCCCCGTTGCCCCAGCACAGTTGTGCTTGACCTTGATTGTGCAAGCGTACACGGGAGCCTCGGACGACGAAGCGATTGAATCGCTATTGATGGATTGACGGTGGCAATTGGTATTGGATTGTCTCGACAGTGAAGAAGCACCATTTAGCAAGGGGACATTGGTGGAATTTCGAGCCGCATTGATTGCCAAAGGGTTAGACCGTCGCTTAGTAGAGCGGACAGTGGAGATGGCCGATACCCGTCGAGGCGCGAGTCCGAGGCATTTAAGAGCGACGCTGGATTCGAGTCCATTGTGGGGAGCCGGACGAGTCGAGGACACCGATAATCTTTTGGGACACGCTTTGAGGAAGGCATTGAGCGTGATTGCGCGTCAACA
>CAZJZR010000293.1:0-5392 GCA_964550475.1 uncultured bacterium | reverse complement strand
ATATCAAGGATTTTGCCTTACCCTTAAAGGCTTTGAGGTTTTATCCTTCTAGGACATGTGTTTTAGCCTTGGGTATTTTAGGGGCTTATTAGGCAAGACTAGAGATAAAACTGTGATAAAAACTGCGATAAAGTTGAGCAATTTTAATGATCGGGCATGGAAAACGATTCTGACTCAGTTGGGTCTGTATGAGAAGGATGGGCGCAAGATGACGCTATACAGCACTCGGAGAACGTGGATTACGGCTCAAGTGGTGGCAGGCAACAGCAGCGATTCTCTTGCAGAAACATGACATGAACGCATTGCAGCGTGGGCGGGAAATAGTGCTCAAGTGATTGAGAACTTTGGAACTGGAACGGAATGCTTTGACGGCTTTGTTAGTGGCGATTGAGGAACAGATCCGCTAGCGGAGATTGATCGGCGGTTGGATGAGTGGCAACGGTTAACCGAGCAAGAACAGGCGGTGGCAGTGGCAGTTCATGCCATCCCCTCAGATGTTGAGAAGTTGAGCCGCTATGAGCGGTATATTCTCAAGGGGTTACGGGAGGCTCTGGAACAGTTGGAGCGGCTACAGGAACGGAAAAATCAGGGTTCTATGGGTTCTTTTGGTCAGAATTCGGACTAAAGTTATAGTCCAATCCTAGTTCTTGCAATGCAACTTTAGCTTCCTCTAGTTTCTGGTCAGAAATAGTTCCATTAGCAGAGAACTCTACCCGTAAAGTTAGCTGTAAGTCTTTATCAGAAACAAATTTTGAAATGACACGAGTATAGAAATTCATCCATTTCTGGGCTGGTACATTTCCCCGCCAAGCTACTCCAGTGGAGACTTTTTTGACTGATTGATCATTGTCATGCCCAATTTTGTAGTTACCTTCATCTTCACGGGCTTTATTAAAGATAGTAAAAGTTGCTAGAGAGCTTACTGTATCAGCGATCGCAGTTATAGTAAAACTCCCCGCATCTACACCTGCTGTGAATACACCATTCTGATCAATCTGACCACCTGTAGCGTTCCATTGAACATTTTGGATAACAATATCTTTACCGTATTGATCCAGCCCTCTTATAACAAATGTCTGTTTTTTGCCAGACTCAATCTGGATTTGTTGAGGTGAGATAATTAGCGTTGTTAGCTTGGGAGGGTCGGTAATTCGCTGGATGTATTCCTGAGCCAGATCAGCCGTGATGATAAACATATCATCAGAAATCTCTACATCAGTGGCAGTTAGGTTCTGATTACCGTTGAAGTAAAACGGATTGTAGCGATCGCCCACTTTGCCAACATAGGCGATCGCTCCAGTCGAAACCCCTTGCAAAATCGTGGTTTTGATTGCCTCAGGGTTCAGCAGGCGCGGAAACTGGGGAGAAGCAAAAAAGGCATCCCGTAGGGATTTTGTGCTCCATTCTTGAAATGCTGGAGGCCAGTTACGAGTTAAAAATCGCGGGCTAATGGCTTCCTCTATATCGCCATCTTGGCGGAGGCGATCGACGATCAGTTTTACCATTGATGTTGCAGAGCTAGAGGTGACCAAACCAAGATCAATGGTGCGGATGGTATTGTCTTTTCCGAGTAGAGCAACATACTTGTAGGTGCGCCACACGGCTTCCTGGATATCGCGTTGGGCTTTTTGCAGATTCGTTTTTAATAGATTTTTTTGAGTCTCATCCAGATTTTCAGATTCATCATCTTTAATGTCTTCCCACGCCAGGACTTTGCGGGCTTCTTCTCGGAGTTGAGCATCGTTATCTGCGATTGCAAATAGCAGGGCACTCTTGAACGTTCGATCTGATGTGCCCGCTTCTCGAATCAAGGACTCCACCAGCCTCAAGGTATGCCCATCCTGAAGATGTTGTTCAGGCGCAAGAATGGCTAAGGTTAAAACTGCCTGATTGGGCAGGTCGCTGGATTTGGTTGGAAAATAGCGAATCTGTAGCCCGTAACTGGAGGCAAAGACTTTTTGAGTTTCAGAACGGACGCGATCGCTGACTCGATGAGGCTGAACATTGGCTCGGCGGTCTGCCAGGATTTTGTTGAGGTTGGGATATAGACTAAAGCGATATTTCTTCTTATCTATAGACAGATAATAGGCTTCTGATTCCAATGTTTCCAGCACAGTTTCCACGTTGCCAATGTCCAAGTTGGGTTCGGCAACTGCCATGCGAATTTCTGGCAAGGTTGCTTCGGTACGAGAGCAACCACCATTTGATTCAAAAAAGATGGTGGTGGTCACTTTGCGATGAAGCCGTGCCTTTTTGATCTCATCCGTCGCTTCTGCATCGAGTCGGACAGAGTGGGAATCGTTCCGACCACAAATATCGGTTGTGATCGCGGCTTCCAAACGATCTTCTCCCAGTTGCCCAAAAACGGCTGTCCGAAACATTGGATCGTGGAGGGGGGCAGTACCTAAGGTAATTAATGGATCGCGATGGGCACCCTTAAAGCCTTCCTGGTAAGCATTAGCGACCCACAGTGCCAGCATCCGTAGAACTCCCCGTGTCCGTTGGAACCGGGGTAGTACCTGCCACTTGCGTTCAAACACAGACAAGACAGTGGGGTGAAAGGGATAGGTGTCCTTAAATGTCTCTCGTGCTTGGTCAATGGGAAACTCATTGGGGAGTTGTTGGCGATGTTCAATCACCCAATCAGCATATTCATGGCAGGTGGACACGGCCTCACGGGGCAACATGATTTTGCCCTCGGCGGTGACGGCGTTGGGATGCCATTCAAAGAGGCGACGACGAATGATTTCAGAGGTTTCAGCCTCTGCGGACATCATGATACCTTTACCCAGACGATCGAGCATTTTCTTAAACCGTTGCTCATCGGCTTCGTCTTGAGCCGTGTATTCCATCTCAGAAGCGGGGATCGAAACCACTAGGACAACATTTTTCTGACCCCGTGCGGTTTCAGAGAGTGCCTGCATGAAGTTGTAGAGGCGATCGCCGTATCCTTTTCGGCGATAGGTCGAAACATAGTTAATAATTTCATCCATCAAAATCAGGCAGGGACGGTCTTGGGGTAGCAATGCCCGAATCACATCCCCTTTGGGTTCAATAAACTCCCGTTCGTGTTCTGCCACGATGTTAAATGAAGCTTCACCGCCCAACTGGTAGGCAATTTCTCCCCAGGGGGTTTTACGCAGGGGGGTGCCATCACTACCGCCGCGTCCAGTCAGGGAATCAAATTCGGTGCCCACAAATACAGCAACAGCGGCTTCTGGAACTGAAGGGATACCCGCTTGGGTCAAGATTTTGGACACTCCAGTCCAGGCGTTCGCAGCAGTACCCTGTTTGGCGAGATGGTACAGCAAGGTGAGGGCATGGGTTTTGCCACCACCAAATTGGGTCGCCAGGTTAAAGACGGCTGACGTTTCGGTGATTTCGCCCGACAGACGACGCACAACCTGGGCGGCTAGATCGGTTAAATACTTCGTTAAGTAAGTCCGCTCAAAAAACTGTTCTGGGTTTTGATAAACCTTTGGTGCTCGCTTGTCTCGCACCTGATCGAGATGGACGGCAAACTCAGAGGCATCCAGCGGTTTGTTGTCGCGTAGGTCTTCGCGGGGAGTTAGCCCATCAATCTTGTACCAGGGTTTGAGTGCCATAGTGAGTTCCTGTTAAAGCAAGGTGAATGTTCCCGTATTCAGTTCCAGTTGCCACTACTTAAAAAAGCTGTAGGGAAAGGTCACAGCCTCCTCTCGACTGCCAATAAAGCCAGGTAATCACTGGGGGCAACCGGAAACAGTCCCAAAGGGTGCCCCTTGGCAGAGGCTTGCCATCCAAGCGCGTCACAGGTGGAAATAACAACTGTTGTGAGCGCAGTTGTCCAATCGCTCAATCATCCCTGCATCCCCGCTGCTTTGAGCAGGCGACAATGCTCGTCTTGCTGAACGACTTGCCCAAATGCCAATTGCCATTGATGCGCCAAGGTTTGCACCAGTATTACTCCTCAGCCTCGCTAAAATCAACGCCTGCATACAGTTCATCCAAGGAAATCTGAAACGCTACGGCGTTCAACTGCAACATCGCTTCTTTCCCTTCATACTCGGTCAGCAACCACTTGCCTTCAGGAGTCTTGGTCTGTTGCATGACATAAAACTGTTTCTGATCAATCAGAAGGTACTCCCGCATTTCTGGAATTGCTCGGTAGTACATAAACTTTTCGCCTTGATCATAATTTTGGGTTGATTTTGACAGCACCTCACCGATCAACAGGGGATTCATCACCGTGGTAGTGCCCGTCCCGGTATAGATGGGGTCGCCCGGAATCACCATGACATCAGGGTAGGTATATTGCCGATAGCGCGGAATCCAGAGGCGCACATCCCCCATATACACTCGATAATTTTGTTTTCTTAGGGCGAGTTTGAGGGCTGCCGCCAAATTCAGGCAAAGTTCGTTGTGGTTGGTGGTGCCTCCGGTCATGGGAATGATGACTCCATCACGATATTCGCTTTTGTAATCCGCTTGGTTTTCCCACGCCAAATAGTCTTCTGGGGTGTAGTAGCGCGATTGTGTTGGGGATTGCATCATCTTGGCCTCCATCAAAACCCCAATCCTTTTTTCCGGGCTAACACACCATCGACCCAGCGTTTTTCGTCACTGCCAGTGGGGTAGAGGGCAGAGAGGGCTTGCGCCAGTTGCCAAAAGCGTTGGTCTTGCCCAATGCCATCATCGACCAAGAATCGTTTGAGGGCTTCGCTGCGTCCGGCGGAGAACAGCAGCATACTTTGGTGGATGCGATCGAGGACGGTTTTACCTATGGTTTCGATGGTTAAGTCGCCCCAGTCTTCGCTGCCATCTTCCGGTTGTCCCGACTCGGACAAAATCGACAATTGCCGCGCCGTTTTCTTTTTGCCTTGGGGTGCGGTGGGAATTTCGGCTTTACCAAACAGAGCCGCACCGCGTTCCCGCACAGGCAACAGCACGGCTTTGTCTCCTTTGATGCGTATCAGGGTATGTAGCCGTTCCAGATGGGCACCCAACCCCTGGGCAATTTTCCGGGCGGCATCAAACTCCAGCACATAGCCGCTCAGCTTTGCAGCCTTCCCCGTCTCTACGGCTTCATCGTCTTCATCCTCCCCAGATTCCCCATCGCCTGACTCCTGACTCCCGCCACCTGACTCCCCAGTGGAAAGCGTCCACAACCACATGGCGGTCAAGCGGGCATCTTCTTCAAATCCGCTGGTGTTGGCATTTTGGAAGATCATCCCCAGAGCTTCTCTGGATACCGCCGCCCAGACATTTTCTAAATATTCTTTGAGTAAAACCTGTTCACCGCTGGCTTTTTCGACGCGGGAGTAGCGGGAAAAGATTTCTAGGGCTGGCCCCAGGCAGGCAAAGATGGCATCGGCACCCACTACGCCTTCGGCAGCGAGGCGAGGCATCCAGT
>CAZJZR010000292.1:0-5402 GCA_964550475.1 uncultured bacterium | reverse complement strand
CCAACGGGCATATTCTATTCGCCCGGATGTATCCCCCAACTGTTGGATACGCCCGCTGGGGATAAAATACCCAGCGGAAGTTCTCGATTCTGATCAGATTGCAGCGTCAACCAACCTTTACTCCGCTGATGCCGCTACTCCGCTGATGCCGCCACATCGCTGCCCTCTTCGACGATGGGTAGGGGAATCAGTTGTCCGGTGCGGACGCGCCACCAGGCTAACAGGGTGCTGGCAATGAAGATGCTGGAATAGGCTCCGGCAGCAAAGCCAATGATTAAAGCTAAGGCAAAATCCTTGAGGGTTTCGCCACCAAAGATGAAGATGGCGAACAAGGTCAACAGTGTGGTCATGGTGGTGTTGATCGATCGCCCCAAGGTTTGGTTCACGGCATCGTCAACAATCTGGTTGATGTCCAATCCTGGGTGGATGTTGATGTTTTCGCGGACGCGATCGTAAATGACTACGGTGTCGTTAACGGAGAAGCCGACGATCGTCAGCAAGGCCACGATAAACAAGCTATCGACTTCGGTGCCAAGCACTAAGCCCAGCATCGAGAAAGCCCCGACGGTAATCATCACATCGTGCAAGAGGGCGATGAAGGCGAATACGGCATAGTCAAACTGGAAGCGCAGGCTGAGATAAACCGTGATTCCAGCAAACGAAACAATCAGAGCCAGTAAGCCAGCGGTGAAGATTTGTTGCCCAATGATTGGTCCAACGGTATCGACTTGGCCTTTTGTCACGTCAAAGGTGCCAATTTTTTCCGTCAGCAAGGAGACGAGGCGGGTGCGATCGCTCTCATTCAGTGCCTTCGTCCGCACGGATAAGCCATACTTATCCACCACTTGGATGCTGCTATTGGCCAAATCCTGGGAGGCTAATACGTCTCGCACGGCTCCGGGATCAATGGGCTGAGCGCAATTGTTGGGTTTGGTGCAGTCGAGTTCCAGTTGCAGCCGTGTCCCACCCACAAAGTCCAAGCTAGGTCGCAACGGGGTGCCGATGGTGGTGGTGGAAATCACCATTGCCACAATGCCTGCCGCAATGATGACGGAGGACAAAATCCACCAAAAGTTCCGTTGTTTGATAACGCTAAATTTCATATCACTTTCAAGACTGCCAAGTTGAAGACTGCCAAGTTGAAGACTGCCAAGTTGAAGACGGCCAAGCTCTAATCATGCCCAGTATAGTTTGATTATCGGCTGTGATTGCTCATTCGTCATAGTTGGTTGTGCTGGAGCTGCGTAACCGTTCACTCCCCTGACGGTGAGAAACAAGCGGGCGTAGCCCGCAACACTTTTCCCATGGGGGGATGTGAACGGTTACATGAGAATTACTGGATGGCAGAGGAAACGGTTGAAACACATCTGGGAAATGATATCCTCAAAAAGGAGTTTATTGTCCTGTGGTGATTACCCCAACGGGTAGAGCCGAGGCAATGTCCCCTGATCAATTTTCAATTTATTAGGGTTAACAACCAAAACTCACCTTGGAGAGGTGGCAGAGCGGTTGAATGCGGCAGACTCGAAATCTGTTTTAGGGTAACCTAACGGGGGTTCGAATCCCCCCCTCTCCGTTTAACGTGTTGGATGTAATGGTTTAATTCTTGGTGTCACGTTTTCTTGGTGTCACGTTAGCTATGGCCAAACTAACCTCCGATCTTGAGTCCAGCGATCGCCGTTCATCCACTGGGTCAGATCCGGCCACCGATGCAGCTAAACCAGATCCAGCTAACCAACCCCCCAGTGTCTTGCGCTGTTGGACAGGGGCTGCGATCGCAGCGGCGATCGCCTACGCCTGCTACCAAATGACCGTCGCCATTGCCACCACCTTTGCCGCCAAACCCGTTCTATCCAATAACGTTGCAACATTGAATATTGCCGTTGCCGTTCGCACATTAGTTGTGGGCATTTGCGCCTTGGGGACAGGTGTATTTGGTTTAGCCGCCCTAGGCTTGTTTGCCCTCGGCATTCAACTATTGCTGCAACGATTCATGGGCAAAACCACCACCCCATCTTCCAATTAAGCGGCGGCATCCCACTTCTGAGCCGCTATCCGAAAAGCCGATCCATCTGCATCCTGCAATGGGGGCGATCAGTTCAACCGACAAAAATCGGCTACTTCCCAATTGGAAGCAGCCGATTTAATTGTTTCTGTAATTAGATTCAGACGATATCGGCATCACCGCCAATTAATGATTAGCGCGGGAATAGTCGTCTTGATAACGCACAATGTCATCCTCACCCAGATATTCACCGTTTTGCACTTCAATCAGGATCAACGGCAACACGCCAGGATTTTCTAAACGGTGCTTGGTGCAGGGAGGCACATAGGTGGATTGATTACTGGAGAGCAGAATCTCGTCCTCGCCGCAGGTCACCCTGGCTGTACCAGAGACGACAATCCAGTGCTCACTGCGGTGATGGTGCATTTGCAAGCTGAGGCGATGACCGGGCTTCACTTCAATCCGTTTGATCTTATAGCCTCGTCCTTCTTCCAGAATGGTAAATGAACCCCAGGGACGGAGTTCGGTGGCAGCTACACCAGTGGCAACGATCGCAGCTAGTGAAGATTGAGCCTGATTTAATTCTTGAACCTGAGCCACAGTTTTGTCTCCTTTGCAGAGCGGTTAGTTAACCCATGGAGCAATCAGAAATGCTGAATGATTTTGACTGCGTGAGTTGGGTTCTGATAGAGCGATGGAGCCTATCTGAATATTGCGTGAGTCCTGTTGATGCGAGCCAGCCAAACCAGGGTAGCTAGCCAAGCGAGATAACGTTTTTTTAAGCAAACTGATATTTAGATTATCAGATGCTATCAGGGGCTTGGGTGCGGTAAATACGGATTTACATCAAGTCTTTATGCAGAAATGCGGAACTGTAAAGCTGGCTTGAAGTGGTTTGCGGGTCACTGTTCACATCCCCCCATAAGAAAAGTGTTGCGGACTACGCCCGATGGTTCCTCCCCTGACGGGGAGTGAACGGTTATGTTTGCGGTGGAATTGGCAGTTGGTTGCCCAGGGTAGACTGGACAGGACTGATGACAGGCGGGGGAGATTGACCGTTAGTGCGGGTGTAGGGTATGCCTACATCTCACCATTGGTGCGCCAAGCAGAATCGTGCATTCCTCTACTATGGGCGATCGCGCCACACCCGACTGTGCGATGTGTCACTGCTGGGCTGTGAAACGATAGGAATGTGAAGCGATAGAGACGTGAGGCGATGCAATAACTCGGCAATGCTAAGTAAACTAGGGTTAGCCTGCATTATTCATGACAATTTACGGAAAAACGTCGAAACTCGTAGGGGCGGTGCCCTTCCGCCCAATGTAGGGTTTAGCGGTTTACACCTAGATCTCTATCTAACCGCATCTAACCGCGAGATCTACGGGGCAACCACGGGGGGATTACCCCTACGGATTGGCGGGTAGAATGGCTTAAATCACCCCCTCAGTTCTCAGTACTTCCCACGATGGACTTGCCACTATGGACTTAGCCGATCGCATCACCTGGCTCCGACAGCACACCTCCCTGGGTGACCTCTCGGAAGCAGCCGTGACTGCGATCGCCGCTAGCCTCACCCCCCTCAGCTTTGCCGCCAATCGGCGATTAGTGTTAGAAGACACCCTGGCGCAAAGCCTGTACATCTTACGCAGTGGTCGGTTGGAGAGTTACCGCACCAGCACCACCGGACTGGCACACATCGTCACTCTCCTACCCGGCAGCGTCCTGCACCTGCAAGAATTCATCCTAGACCAACCGATTCAGCAAACCGTTGTCACGCTGACCGATTGTGAATTGTGGGAAATTGGTCGCGATCGCCTGCTGACGCTGCTTCAGCAATACCCGGAAATTAGCCGTGCCGTGTCCCGCCGCATGGCCGCCGAACTCAGCCAAATTTCCACTCAACTCGCCTACGAACAAGAGCGACAGAGCTTTCTGCGGTCTTACCTCATCCCCAGAGTCCGGCGCGGCATCATCGGTTCCAGTCGCTATGCCGTGCGCTTACGCCAAGACATTAAAAAAGCTGCCGACAGTCGCCAACCCGTGTTGATCTTTGGCGAACCGGGATTGGAGAAAGACAACATCGCCGCCCTGGTTCACTTTGGCTCCAGTCACAAACAGGAGCCGATGATTCAGATCAATTGCAACAGCCTGCAAGCCAATGGGGCGGAACTGTTTGGTCGCTTGGGCGGTAAACCGGGGTTATTGCAATGGTTAGGCAACGGTACCCTGTTGCTGAACAACGTCCAAGACCTGCCGGAGGAGTTGCGGGGTGCGATCGCCCAGTTGCTGATTACCGGCGAATACCGCCCCATCGTCCCCGATGATGTCCCACCTGCCCCTGCCCGTTCCAGTAGTGCCCGGATCATAATGGTGGCGGAAAAAAACCTGCCGCAACTGCTGCCTGCCGCTGCCAACGTCCAAGTCATCAAAGTTCCCCCCTTGCGCGTCCGCAAAGCCGACCTGCAAAATCAGGTGGACTATTACCTCAGCTTGATTTGCCGCAACCGCAAACTGGTCAAACCCAAACTCACCCCGGAAGGCTTACGCAGTTTACAGGGGTACGACTTTCCGGGCAATTTGACCGAACTGGAAAGTCTGCTGAAACGCGCCGTAGTGCAAACTAATGGTAGTCCCGAACTGACCGAAGCCGTACTGTGGGCAGAGGGCAGCAAAACCCGCCGCTTCCGGTTGAATTTGCTCAACGCCTACCCCTGGTTGCGGCGATTTCTCCGCAGTCCTTGGTGGCCCGATCGCCTCAACTACGGCTTCACCCTGATTGCCTTTGCCATTGTGATTGCCGTGCTGTGGGTGGGGGCCCAGAGCCGCGACCAAAATGTGGCGTTGAACCTTTTCTGGGCGTGGTGGTGGCCGCTGATACTGATTAGTTTTCCGTTTCTGGGACGGTGGTGGTGCGCTGTTTGCCCCTTCATGATCTATGGCGAACTGAGCCAAAAACTATCTCTATGGTTATGGCCGCGCCAATTAGCCGACTGGCCACGCCAAGACGCTGAGAAATGGGGCGGATGGTTCTTGTTTGGGTTGTTCACGCTGATTCTGATCTGGGAAGAACTGTGGCACCTAGAAAATACCGCCTACCTATCCGCCTGCCTGCTGTTGTTGATTACGGCTGGAGCGGTGATTTTTTCGCTGCTGTTTGAACGACGGTTTTGGTGTCGGTACCTGTGCCCCATCGGTGGCATGAATGGTCTATTTGCCAAACTGTCGATGATTGAACTGCGGGCACAGCAAGGCATCTGTTCTGCCACCTGCACCACCTACCAATGCTACAAAGGCGGCCCCGCCAAGGGGGAGGGACAAGCAACCGGAGGCTGTCCGGTCTATTCCCATCCCGCCCAGTTGGAGGACAACCGCAACTGTGTGCTGTGCATGACCTGCC
>CAZJZR010000291.1:0-5410 GCA_964550475.1 uncultured bacterium | reverse complement strand
CAGGGCAAAGGCTTTAGTTTGAGCGATCGCCAACAGATCATCGCCAAACAACGGGAGATCTTGGCGCGGATTGTGCCGCAACACAAGCACATGCAGGATGCGGGACAGTTGGAAGTCACTACCACGCCGTTTACCCACCCGATTATGCCCCTGTTGGCGAATACGGACGCGGGGCAGGTAGCGGTGCCGCAGATGACGCTGCCAGAGCAGCAATTCCAATGGCCGGAGGACATCACCCGCCATTTGCGTAAGGCGCGGGAAATGTACCGCGATCGCTTCGGCATCAATCCCCGTGGGCTGTGGCCATCGGAACAGTCGGTTAGTCCTGCCGTGCTGCCCTATGTGGCACAACAGGGCTTTAACTGGTTGTGTTCCGACGAAGCGGTACTGGGGTGGACGCTAAAACACTTCTTCCATCGGGATGGGTCGGGGACGGTGCTGGAACCGGAATTGATGTACCGCCCCTATCGCTTGGAAACACCAGCGGGGGATTTGGCGATCGTCTTCCGGGATCACCGTCTGTCTGACCTGATCGGCTTCACCTATGGGGCGATGGAACCGAAACAAGCCGCGATCGACCTGGTGGGTCACCTAGAGGCAATTTCCCGCACCCTGAAAGCCCGTCAGTCGGAGGAGATCACCAGCTTGCAACATCCGTGGTTGGTCACCATTGCCCTGGATGGCGAAAACTGTTGGGAGTTCTACCACGAAGACGGCAAACCGTTCCTAGAGTCGCTTTACCACATCCTCAGCGACCACAGCGACCTGCAATTGGTGACGGTGGATGAGTTCATCCAAAAATATCCACCCACGGAAACCCTACCCGCCGAGAGTTTGCACAGCGGCTCTTGGGTGGATGGCAGCTTCACCACTTGGATCGGCGATCCGGTGAAGAACAAAGCCTGGGATCTGTTAACGGCAGCGCGGCAGGTGTTGGCGCAGCATCCGGAAGCGACGGAAACGGCCAATCCGGACGCATGGGCGGCTCTGTATGCGGCGGAGGGGTCGGACTGGTTCTGGTGGTTTGGGGCAGGACACTCCTCCAACCAGGATGCCATTTTTGATCAACTGTTCCGGGAACACCTGTGCGCCCTCTACCAAGCCTTGGGTGAACCGATCCCTGATAATTTGTTGCGTCCGCTGGAAGTGCATGAAGCCCGTGGTGAACATAAACCAGAGGGCTTTATCCATCCGGTAATCAACGGTATTGGCGATGAGCAGGATTGGGATAAGGCGGGACGGATTGATGTGGGCGGCGATCGCGGCACCATGCACCGCAGTTCCGCCATCCAACGGCTGTGGTATGGCTACGACCACCTGAATTTCTATCTCCGGATGGACTTCCAAACCGGAACCCGACCGGGGATCGACTGTCCAGCAGAACTGAATCTGCTGTGGTACTACCCCGATCGCGCCATGACCAACAGCCCCATCCCCCTCGCCAACCTGCCTGACCAAGCCCCGTTGAATTACCTGTTCCACCATCATCTGGGCGTGAATTTGCAAACCGGATCGGTGTGGTATCAGGAAGCGGGAGAACATTACCAATGGCATGGGCGAATTCATCGAGCCGAGGCGGCGATCGATGAATGCCTGGAACTCAGCATTCCCTGGGCGGACATGGCAGTGGAGCCGGACTGGTCACTGCGAATCGTGGCGGTGTTGTCGGATCATGGTCAATTTAAGGGCTATATGCCAGAGGATTCGCTGATTCCGGTGGATGTGCCCTAAGGGTTATTGAAAATCATCCCGTCTGGTTGAGTTGCGCGAGGTCTAGGGGCGAGTTTCGCCGAGAAACTCTGGCTAGGATTTTTCATTCCTCAGCAGCTCCATCTGCCATAAAAATACCCCCTGTTCTTGGTTAGAACAGGGGGTAAGCCAATAGTGAGGAAAACGAAATAATCTCTAACCGAAACTTAGAAGGTGAAGGTTGTCCGGATCACACCCACCCAAACCGTCGGGTTATTACCATTGTTCTCAGGGTTAACAATGGCAATAATACCGGGGGTCACCGAGATGTTAGAGGTGAGGGTATAGCGGTAGAAGGCTTCAATGTGCCAGGCTGCCTCTCCATCATTGCGGAACGCCGGACCACCAGCCGGAGTTGCGCCTTGGACAGGAGATCTAAAGCTGTTGCTGGTCACCAAGTAGGGTTGACCGACAACAATCCCACCCAGGTCACCCTTGTTGATCACATCGGGGAAGCCAAACTGCAAGGCCCAGTTGATCATGCTGGCACTCAGGCCAATGCCAGGCACAGGAGATTCAGCGACTGCATCTTGGAAGCCAACCCAGCCAGCCAAAATGAACTTGGGCAATGCTCTCCAGTTAAACTGGAAGGCATAGTTGTCAGAGGATGCCCGAATAGTTGTCAGTTGGGTTGTGCCAGTTGCCCCACCGAACAGAGGGTTGAATGGGTTAGAAGCAAATCCACTACCCGTTGAACCTGTTAGATTGATGGCTGCGCTGTTCGTTGTAGTTGTAAAGTATGCATTACCGTACAACAAAGCAAACGAGAGATTTTCAAGTGGCTTGAACGTTGCTTGACCTAAGAAAGTTTGAGAAGACCCATCAATCCCTGCACCATCTGACGGGTTGCTGGGGTCAGCGGAGTAATAACCAACCTGGAAGTGGAACCAGTCAGTGAAGGGATATTCAAACGAAGCCCCTGCGGTACCCGGTAAGCGATAGATGGGGTTAAACCGACCAAATCGGGACACAGCACCCGCGCCACCGCTGACGAACGGACTCAGTGATTGGAAAACATCATTCAACTCAGCAGCATTGGCATCAACCGTAATCCGCCCCTTGCCAAACACCGGGAAGCGATATTGCAAGGTATGCAGCGTGAAGTTGGGATTGTCTGCCCCAGTTGCGCCAGCTACGTCATAACCTAAACGGGTCATGTTGGTTCCGGTTACACCCGTCCCGTAGTTGGGCACGTTGCCCGATTGCAAGCGAATCCGCAGGCGATCGCCAGGGGTAAAGCTGGTATCAAAGTTCAGGCGCACCCGATTGCTCATGACGAGAGCATCGCCAATCGAGCTAGATTGGCCATAATAAACGTTTGACCCAGGAATAAACCGAGCCGCAGGTACACCAGTAGCAGTCGCCAAGCTGGCTGCTAGAGCTGTTGTGCCAGTTGTAGGTAGAGGTGCAGAAGGAATGTAAGGATTGGGAACAGCGGATAAACCGTTGTCGCTGTTAGCCCCAGACAGGCTGAAAATGACTTCCCCAGACAACTTGGTGGTGGTGGAGAACTGTTGCCGCTCCAGCTTGGCGGTACGGACTTCCAGGGAGTCCACTTTGCCCTTGAGTTGATCCAGTTCTTCGCGGAATTCTTCTTGGAGTTTGATCACGGCAGCCAGGTCTTCCTTGCTGACCTTATCTGCCAAGCCTTGCGCCATCAACTCGTTCACCCGCTCCATGCAGGCGTTGAGGGCGGCGGCGGCTTCAAACCGAGTCATGGCGCGATTGCCCCGGTAGGTGCGATCGGGGTAACCCGCGATACAGCCGTACTTTTCTACCAGGGATTGCAGTGCGGCAAACGCCCAGTCGGTCGGCTTCACGTCAGACAGTTGGGTCACAGAGGTGACTTGGCCGATTTGACCGCTTTCGCTGGTGTTGCTGTAGCTGCGGATTTGTTGCAGGGGGGCTGAACCTGTCACCGCAGCCGGAGCTTCAGCGGCAGTGCTGGCAGACACAGGCGCAGTATCAGTGGCATAGGAACGGATTTGATCCAACTGGCTGATTTTAGTGTCGGCCTGGGGTTCTGCAACGGGTGCGCTGGCAGTCGATGCAGCGGTCGATGCAATTAAAGTCTCTTGTGCGTCGGGTTGGGTTGCCTTAGCGGCTTCGCTGTTGGGTTGAAGCGCACCAGCGGAGCCAGATGCCAGCAACGTCAAGCCTAGGAAGGCAGGCGCAGCAATCAGTGAGTGCCACAGCACTTTTTGAATCATAAAACTAAGCCTCACTCACACCAAAAGGAAATGCAAAATTAAGCCAATTGAATTGAGATTCCAAACGATTCAAAGTGGCAAATATTCAAAAGTCTGGATAGTCATCTGGCAACCGTTCACAGTCCCGCAGATGAAAAGTCTTGCAGGCTAGATTCAATTGTTCGTCCCCTGATGGGAAGTGAACGGTTACGTCATCTGAATATTCAAAATTATGAAGATTTACGTAAATCCCTGAATCTCAAAAAGCATAATACCGGAGAATCCGGATCTGAGTACGATCGCTTATTTAATGAAATCTATAAGCGAAACTCAATGTTCATCTGGATTTGAGCCAAAATTAGACCCATTGACCTGTTTTGCTTTTGCATAAAACATATGCATGGGCTGCATTGCAGGTCAGGCATGAATGTGGTCAACCTGATAACAGACCCGATGCAGGTCTGGTTTTACAGGGCTGACTGCAAAACAAGCTGCATTTGACGATAAATCTCAGCAGCGTGTCATACCTGTAAAAAATACTTACCATAAGCCGATCGCCAGTCAATGTCACTCACAATACATTGGTTGGCACATTGGTTGGCGATTCCCTGGATGGATAGGCGGGGCGATCGCCCGTCTATCCCCATTCCCCCATAGTCTCATCGCCTCATAGTTCCATTGCCCCAACGACAGCACCGTTGATTTATCCAAATCCCGACAGGATAAACGGTTGAGTGTAGTCAGCTATGCCCATGATCCCGTAAGCGGCTGTAACTCAGCCAATTTTGCCGCAGATGAATGAATCTGATCCGCACCGGGCGGGGGACAATATATGGCATGGTATTTAGCCGTTGGGGCGTTGGTGATTCCTGAGTGGGAGAAGCGGCATGGCAGAGATGATCAAGCGGATTGGTAGACTAATCGGCCTGGTGTTGCTGGTGGGGTTGTTGTCTGCTTGCCAGATTAGTGCGCCATTGCCGGGGAATCGGGTGGTGGAGCAGGCGATCGCGCTACAGGTCAGCCTCACTCAACCGGATCTGAGTCGGCAGTTGCGCTTAACCGAGGCCGCAGCGGGGGAATTTGCCATTCAACGGGTGCAGATCGGCGATCGCACCCCGTTAACAATTCAGCAATTACCCGCCTTCCGGATTCAGGGCACCTATAACTTGGTGTTCAAATTGCCCAATCGCCAAGTCAGCCAGCAAGAAAATCCGTTTGATATTTATCTGCAACTGCAAAAGGAAGCCAAAACCTGGCGACTGCTACGCCCCACCCCCGACCACGGTTGGTTGAGCTATTTAATTGAGTAATTGATTGAACGTCATGTCCAACTTAAAGAAAGCCCTCATCCCCCAACCCCTTCGCCCAAGTAGGCAGAAGGGGAATCAGAGCATTTCTCCCCTCTCCCAAGCTTGGGGCAGGGGGAGAGGGCAAACGTCTGCGCTGCAAGGGTTTCTAGCTTAACTTGACAC
>CAZJZR010000290.1:0-5414 GCA_964550475.1 uncultured bacterium | reverse complement strand
GACTTCTTTGATGCCATCATGCGAACCCAACCCAAGATGTTGGATCGGCCTCGCACCTTCCTGGATAAGCTGAAGGAAATTCCGCTGTCCTTCTCGCCTAAAGCATGGCGACGCTTCTTCATGGTGTCCTTGATCTCTGCTAAGACGTGGAGCAAGTTCTTCCTGTTGTCGGTGTTTGCCACCATGTACCTCAACGACATCCAACGGAAGGATTTCTACGCTTCCATTGGCTTGGATGCCCGTGAGTATGACATCTATGTGATTGAAAAGACCAATGAAACCGCTGGTCGGGTATTCCCGGTGATTTTGGATGTCAACAATCCAGAGTTCTACGATCGCCTCGATACCTGCGTCAAGAACAACGAGAAGCTGACGGAAATCGCCAATTCCGACGCACCCGCTCCGGTGAAGTTCTTCCGCAAGCTGCCCTATTACCTGTCCAACTTGGGACAATTCTGGGGTTTGTTCCAAATGAAGGCGATCGACGTGACCGAGCAGCAGCAAGCAGGGGTTCGCTAAAGGGCTGAGGCAGGTTTGCTGCTCTAGGGCTTAGAGGGTGTTTGAAAAGTGTCTGGCGGTTAAAACCGCGACTAGGTGAACAAAGTCCGCCTACGCGGACTGAAGAAAATCAAGGGTTTCCATAACCTGCGTAGGCAGGTTTTGTCCGTATAGCCGCGACTTGAGTCGCCAGGGCTACATCAAATAGGGCTTTTCAAACACCCTCTTAGATCGGCGAAAGCAACTCATCACTTCACCTGATGACTTCAGGACAAAAGGCGAGTTTCTAGTTTGAGACTCGCCTTTTGTATTGCTTAAATTTGTATTGCTTAAATTTGTATTGCTAAAAAAATCAGGGAGGCAACAGCAATCCTGTTAACTCCCTGATTTTTGATTTTTATTGTCACTTTATTGTCACTGCCCAGGTTGATTAAGGCTTGATTGCCGAATCTACGAGGGTTGAGCAACCCAACCCCTAAAATTACTGATTCTCAATGATTTTGTGTTTGAACCGATAACCTTGTACGGGCGAAGCATTCCGGCCATGATTTTTCGGTTATTACCTAACTTAACTACCGGAATGCTTCGCCCCTACGGTGGACAACACAAATTTAATTAGAACCAGTAAAATTACAGGATAGATCCCGGTTCTAGGGGCGCGGTTTCCGCGTCCTTAAATCGCAAGGTGTTGAACTGATATGAAGCTATGAAGCAAGTCGTAATTCGGGATGTTGGCTGATGACCAGTTGATGACCAGTCACTGACTAAGCCGTTTGCCGAGAAATCAACTTCTCGAAGTTAGCTTGGGTCTGATGAAGCAATTCTTCACGGCTATCAGACACATTCAGCACGGGTGGCACTAAATTTTTGGCCTGTAATGCCATGTGCAGTTGGAGATGAGCAACGTACTCACTGAAGTCTTCACGAATGTTTTCACGAAACGAGAGTTCGGGAACTTGCTGCATAGGTAGACTCAAAGTGCTTTCCTTCCTGACATTGCAACAGAAATTAACCAGATTAGAAACTACCACGGTAACCCCGTTGGCAGGAAAGTCTGCAATGAAGTTTAACGTTGTGCGACCACCATGTTGCGAAGCGTAAAGTTTTGGGGCAGTGTTCCATGGATGGGTTCACCGTGTACACATCATCGCAACGGTGTAACCGTGCACTCCCGTCAGGGGAAAAACAAGCGGGCGTAGCCCGCAACACCGGATGCTATATCGTTTCGTCTGCCGATCGCCGTTCTGCAACCCGTAGCTTTGCCGATCGCGCACGGGGATTATCGCGACATTCTTGATCGGACGGAATAATTGGCTTTTTGGTCAGCACTTGTAACAGGGGTGAGTTGCGGAGGCTATGTTTCACCAAGCGGTCTTCCAGGCTATGAAAGCTGATGATGCCAATGCGCCCACCCGGTTTTAGCCAGTGGGGTGCTCGTTCTAAAAAATGCTCCAAGACCGTAATTTCTTGATTCACTGCAATCCGCAATGCTTGAAAGACGCGGGTAGCCGGATGAATGCGACCATGGCGGTACGCGCTGGGCACACAACGGGCGATCGCCTCCGCCAGTTCCGTGGTGGTGTGCAATGGCCGGACTGCCACAATTTGCCGTGCAATCCGCCGCGATAACCGCTCTTCGCCATAGGTAAAAAACAAATCAGCCAAATCCTTTTCTGACCAATGGTTAATCATCTCTGCCGCCGTGCGCGATTGCCGTTGATCCATTCGCATATCCAACGCTGCCTCATGCCGAAAGCTAAACCCTCGCTCTGGCTGATCCAGTTGGGTGGAACTGACTCCCAAGTCAGCAATAATGCCATCGAACGCATAACCATGCCCGTGGGTTACAGAATTCACGGTACTGCCTAGATGCAACTTGGGGTCATACTCAGCAAAATTGCCGTGCCAAAACTGCACCCGCTCGGCATAATCCTGCAACGCTAACTGGGCGGCAGCGATCGCCGCCGCATCTTGGTCAATCGCCACCACCTGCACTCCCGGCTGACTCTCCAACAACAACCGACTATGACCACCCCCACCCACCGTTGCATCTAAATACAGTCCACCCGGTTGGACATTTAAGCCAGCAATTAATTCCTGCGCCAAAACTGAAATGTGGTGAAAGTTAGCCATGGAGAGACGGAGACGGTGGGAAACCCAATGGGGTGGAAGGGACAATTCAGATTGTCCAGTGTACCTGCTTAGTCTGCCCTCAGCCCCACTATTGCTGCCAAATCTTTATGGCTCTCCCGACTGGAGGGTGAAAATAAAATCCCCAATCACACGGTAGAAGCGAAGGGCAGTTCGCCCTTACAGATTTGTGTCTGGGTCTATTATTTATCTCTAATTATCTCCAAATCCCTTTATGGCAATTCCCCTATTTATGAGGCACAGCCAAATCACCCAAGACACTATTAGTTAAGGGTTTGAGTGGAGCGGGCATAGCCCACTCCACCGCAAGCGGCTATATCTCCAAATCCCTAAGTCGCTATATTTCATTAGGGCGACTACACCATCCGTTTAAGAGTGTCATGGGGGCGTATTTCACGTTTGGGGGAGGGGCGGTTAAAACCGCATCTACAAGAACTAAACCCGCCTATGCGGGTTTCAAAACCCTTAGTCCGCGTAGGCGGACTTTGTTTGTATAGCCGCGAATTCTATTCGCCCGGATGTATCCCCCAACTGTTGGATACGCCCGTGTCATGGTTTAGGATTGCTGTAGAATCGCCTTATTCCCAATTCTTTGGTTTTCCGGGATTTTTGGTTTTCGGGGATTTTGGGTTTTCGGGGATTTATTTAGGGATTTATATTGGTGTAACCCTTCACTCTCCATCAGCGGAGGAACAAGCAGGCGTAGCCCGCAACACTTTTCCTCTGGGGGGATGTGAACGGTTCTTATTCGGTTATTCTTAATCTAAGTTGTTGCGCCTGAAAAGCCCCCTACGTGTGACATTAAATTCCTCCAGCTTGTGGTTATGGGGTCAGCGGTTAATGGCGGCTATCCTTTTGGGTGGTCAAGTTTTTGTGCATCTGCTCAATGGCAAAATTAATCGCCGCAATACCGTCGAACAAATGGCAGCCGTGGGGCCAGAATCGTTATTGATTGCCCTGTTAACGGCAGCGGTTATTGCCATGGTGTTTACCATTCAGGTGTCGCGTGAATTTATCCATTTTGGGGCGGGGGGTGCCGTGGGTGGGGTGCTGTCCCTAGCGTTGGCGCGGGAACTCGCTCCAGTGATGACGGCAGTGATTTTGGCGGGGCGAGTGGGGTCAGCCTTTGCTGCCGAAATTGGCACCATGCGGGTGACAGAGCAGATTGATGCCCTGTATATGCTGAAAACTGACCCGATTGATTATTTGGTGATTCCCCGTGTGATTGCCTGCTGTTTGATGTTGCCAATTTTGACAATTTTGGCTTTGTTGGTGGGGATTTTGGCCGGCATGACGGTGGCCTGGAGTTTTTACAATATTCCTCAATCGGTGTTTTTAGACTCCGTGCGGAATTTTATGCAGGTGTGGGATGTGGTGAGCGGTGCCATCAAATCGTTTGTATTTGGGGCGATTGTGGCGATCGTCGGTTCAAGTTGGGGCTTAACCACCACGGGCGGCGCGAAAGGCGTGGGGCAATCCACGACAACAGCGGTTGTCACAGCCTTGTTAAGCATTTTTATCACTAACTTTTTTCTGTCTTGGATTATGTTTCAGGGCACGGGTAGCGCGGTGCTGGAGATGTAAGCGACTATGGACATGCGGATAAATCCTAATAGTGAGCCGACTAATGGTGACCCGAATCATCCGTCTGTTGGTAACCGGGCGGGGCAATCGGTGAATCGATCAACAGAATTATCCTTACCCCCAATGGTTGGGGCAACGCATCTGTCTCATGCTGATCCAGGGGATACGGGGGCGATCGCCAGTCCCGGCGGCTCGACCAATCCTAACCCCAAACCCAAACGCCCTAAGCTCAGTCTGTTTTGGTTAATCCTCCCGTTGGTGCTGGGAGTTTGCACCTGGCAGGGCTGGCGGTGGTGGAGTTGGGTCAGTGCTCCGGTGCAGCCCGCCGTGGCAACCCCAGTCGGGGCAGATCAGGATAAGACCGTGCAGATCCAAATTCTTCCCGGCACGTCGGTGAGTCAGATGGGGCGTGATCTGGAAGCGGCGGGGTTGATTCGGTCAGCAACGGCTTGGAACATCTGGGCGCGGTGGTTGAGTTTGCGCGAAAAAGTGTTTCCCGATCAACAAGGGGAATTTCACTCCGGCACCTTTGAACTGTCGCCTAGCCAACCCTTGAGCGCGATCGCCCAGCGGATTTGGAGTGGGGAAGTCGTCCAACGGCGCATCATTATCCCAGAGGGGTGGTCATTGCAACAAATGGCCGACTATTTCCAAGCCCAAGGCTTATTCAAAGCGGCTGACTTTCTGCAAGCGGCGCAACAACCCCCCTTTGGCCAATATCCCTGGTTGCCCAATGGACTGCCCCATTTAGAAGGGTTCCTCTATCCCGACACCTATTACTTACCCGATGGCCCTACCAAACCCGAAACCATCATCACCATGATGCTGAATCGGTTTGAGCAGGTAGCATTGCCAATTTACGAGAAACATCGGCAGCAGACGAAATTGAGTTTTGTCGAATGGGTGACACTGGCCAGCATTGTGGAAAAAGAGTCGGTGCTGCCAGAAGAACGGGCGCGGATAGCTGGTGTGTTTACCCGACGGCTGAAATTGCGGATGCCCTTGGGGGCTGACCCTACGGTGGAGTATGGGCTGGGGATTCGGCAAACCCCCGACCAACCCCTGACCCTGAGCCAAGTGAATACACCCTCCCCCTACAACACCTATTTGAATCCGGGCTTGCCTCCCACCCCCATCGCCAGCCCAGGAGAAGCCAGCTTAGCCGCTACCTTGCAACCGGA
>CAZJZR010000289.1:0-5416 GCA_964550475.1 uncultured bacterium | reverse complement strand
CATTTGCATCATTGCGTTTGCATAGTAACGTTCAGTCCCTGGTCAACGAGCTAAAGCGGCATTATGGTCTTTGCCGATCGCGGTATTCCAGTGCCCTGAGCCTATTCCATGGGTGAAACCCGATGGCCAAACGCGACCAATTCGATAAAACAAAACCAAATTTGAGAGGATGTTTGAAAATAGCACCTGTTGCTTTGTCAAATTGCGCGTTGAGGGTGCCCCCAGTCGTTGGCAACCTGAATTCCAAGCTTGACAAATGTGGATCGAAATCACACACAAAGTCAGTTCCTGTTGTTAAGGTAGAGTCACTTGGGCAAGATATTATTCACCAAGCCCTTCCTCTGCACTGGCATGATTGCTGCTCTCGCCATCTCTACTTGTCTAATGTTAGAGTGGCGTAAATTCCTCCGCTAACGAGTACAGTTCCTCATTTAACTGCACACTATTTAACTGCACGCTGAGAGGATGGTTCAAACGTTTGAGTCTAGATACTTCCTGTGGTTCAGGTCACGACTACACGCTTAAAAATGCTAATGGGAACCTGACCATCTTAGGCTCGTTATGACGGTTATTATCGTCGTCCTTCCGTTGACCAATTCCCTGTTGATTCGTTGGTGATTGTGAGTTAGTAGCCCCAATTCAAGTGATCCGTATTACTGAGTGATGCGTGATTTCCAGGCTACGCTGCTCCTAACTCTTCAGGTTTTCAGGCTTGGCATCTGCGATTACTCACTCTGCATGGGGACTTCAACCCAGGATTAAATCACGATCTTTTCCTGTGAGGGGACGACAACGGTAGTCCGGACGCTTTGCCATTGGCAAAATTCCATTCCGGATCAAGTCACTGCATTTTGATGCCGATACGTGAACGGTCAAGAGATGATTCACGATTTTTCACGCATCCGACATTACCGTCGAAGTGGTTGAAAGGTTGAAGTGGTTGAAGGTAACCTCACTCTCCTTAGGGGAGAACCCAACGGGTGAAGAACGCAAGCCCCTTGACCGGGGAATCTGGTTACGATTGAAGGATTTGGAGTTCATTAGGAGTCGTTCGGGAGCTGGTAACTGCATCCCAGTGCTTCCAGTTCCTGGTTATTAGGAGAAAGGGCTTTTCCAAATGGCTAGCTACATTGATGACCTAACGTTAATTCAACGCTTTGTGGATGGAGAAGCCACGTTGTTGGCGAATCAACACCTACGGGTTGAGTCGAGTTTAGATACTGTACAGTTGTTAGCGCGATCGGGGGCAATTATTGCCATCACTCGCCTGTCGGATAAAACGAAGGAAGTGGAGGTGAATACCAAATCTTCCTATTGGCAATCCATCCACCAAGTCTTAGAGGCCAAAGGCTTTGTCCCGACTGGACAAAATAGCGATCGCGGCTTAGCTCGCTATCAAAAACTGCAAGTCCCCCCCGGCTACAAGATGCACTACACCGAAGCCATGAATCTGTGGCGTAATTGGTGGGCACGCGGTCATCAAGCCATTAAGCGAAATCTACAACTGGAATTGTTGGTGATGTGTCGGGGGCAGTGGTATCCGATTCGGGAAATCACCACCCACTCCGGGCAACTCCACATCAAAACACTGGTGGGCGAAGTGGTGTTGCATGGCACCGAGTTAGTCGCTTGGCTGAGTCGGGAGGACAAGAATCGCACGGAAACACAACCCCAAAGTCATTTGGCACGGCGATATTTAGGTCGCGGTAGTTCATCTCCCACGGTGGTTGGTTCCTATTCCGCCTCGTATCCGCCCTCCCCTGCGGAACTGGCGGCGGCGGGCGGTGGGGAAGATAACCGTTGGGATACGGTTGAACCCGCACCAGCCCAACCTGTCACCGGTCCGATTACGGCGGGTACCCGTCGTCCTGTGGGAACGCCCTTGCCCGGTCAGCCCGGCTCCCGTGCGGTTCCCTCTGCCCGCCCCCCGGCCTGGAAGACCAGCGAGGCACTGACGGGTCCTCCATCCGGTAACTTGTACCCATCGCCAGACTCCTATACGGAAGTCCCAGCGGTAGAGAGTTATGCTGAAGAGGCCGCGCCAGAGGTGCGTACCGCGTCTACTTCATCGGCAATTAAGATTGAGGCATCCCGACGCTTCATGTCATCTTCGGCTCCCCCCACCTCCTCGGCTCCGCCCACCTCAGCCCGGATTGAAGGGCAACAAGCGGTGGATGGGGTAACGATCAGTAAACCTGTACAACCCTGGCAATACATTGGCAATAAGCTGTATGTCGATGCGCTAGTAGGGCAAATTGTGGTGGAAGCGGCTGATCGGGTGCGCGTGTTCCGCCAGGAGTCGGATGGTGAATTGATTGAAGGGCAAGAGTTCTTCAAGTACACCAACGATAAGTTGTATGTGGCGACGACGCGGGGTGAATTGTTGATTGAAGGAGCAAAGTTGACCTTTAGCCTCAGAGGATCTTTTAAAAGTTGATTGTTCCTGTGATCGAGGCAGAAACAATCACCCGTCTCGTGCAGCGTCACAGCGAGTTGTGCCAACCGCCGCTCAGACGGGGTTAGGAATCTCTCCGAGACGCTGCTAACCATTGCAGCTTGAGGGCAATCAGGTGTTTGCAAGGCCCCCGTTGCAAACTGAAGCGGGCAAAAAACGGACAGTCGCACCGTCCACCAGCTAAGCTGCCATCGGTGGCGATCGCCGCCATTACCTGATACATCCCACCTTTACCGTTGACAGTTCCATAGACCTGTTGGTTAGTCTCTGTCGCTTGGGTCGTCTCTGTCGTTGGCGGCATGGCACGCTCCATCTGATCCAATGATGGAAATGATGGATCAGATGGAGCATTGATGGTCACATGGCCTTGGCGCACCAATCGGGCTGCATCCTGTTCGCGCTGGCTGACCGATGGCGGGGGCGGGGGTACCTCTGGAAACAAATCGCGGGCATAGTATCGTCCCGTTTCCGGTGCAAACAAAACCCGCCCCTGTAAACAAAGGTGATTCAATCCAGCGATCGCCTGAGCATCAGTCCAGCCCAAGGCTAGGGTCAGTTCTGGCCGGGTAAGGGCAGGTTGATCATGGAGTAGGGCTAACAACTGCTGTCGCTGTTGATCGGTCAGGGGGGCTGTGGGTTGAAACAGGTGATACTGTTCCGTGGTCGTCCAATCCCGCGCTGTCCAGGCCGAAAGTCCCAATAAAAACGTAAGGTTGCCCAAATCGGCCATCCAAAAGGAGGGGAGTCCGGTACCTTGTAACCACACCTGTACCTGTCGCAGGTGGGGCAGAATTTTGTCCAGCACTAACAGTCGGCGGCGACCCCAGAGTTTGATCTCCGTTGTTTGGGTGGCGGCATGGCGCGATCGCTCCCAGCGAAACACCTGATTCCACGGTTCTACAGTCACCTCTGGCGGTTCCCCTGGAGCTAGGTGCACACGCAGACTGCGGGGCGAGAGGGTGGCTTTGCGCTGTCTCAGATAGGTCAGCAGATTCCGCAGGTCTTGGGGATGCACGGTGAGGGTAACTGCTGGTAAACGCAGGGCAGACTGTACCTCTAAAAAGCCTTGCACCCAACCATCCGGTAGAGCAATCCGCTGTTCTTGGATGGTGCGATCGCTCACCGCCATGGTTACCCCCTGTCGCTGCACATGCAAGTAAGCAGGGCGGCTACTTCGCATTTGCTGTAACCCCTGGCGCAGTGAATCGGAGAAGTCAATGTTAGTGCAGCCCGGTTGCCACGCCACCACATCGGTCAACGCTTCTGGGGTAAGCGATAACCGCCCATAGGTAGACTCATCCCGCGAAAAAGCTTCAAAAAATACCCGATCCGTCGCCACCGTAATCACTGGATCATGAGCGCGGTCTTGGATCTCCTGGGCACTGACGTACAATTCTGAAACGATGCAGTCTCGTAAGGCCAGCATGGCATCCCGAAACGGCAGCACATCTTTGATCCGCGCCTGCAAATTGATCGGCGGACGGTTGAGATCTGGGGCAAGGTAGAGTGCGGTGCGATCGCCACTCACCACAGCCTGACTGGCAGCAGCATACCGGATTAACCTATCCATAACCCAACCCAGAACCAAGACAGCATACAGCCAATGAGCATGTGCAACGGCACTGCCTCAATCATGCCCCAAGTTGCCCATCCACCCATCACCCAAACTCAGTAGATCGAAAAGGTTGTTGTGGGGGGGGCAAAGCCGCCCCCACAACAACCCTCAAATTAAGCAGAGATATCTATGTTTTCGATCTACTGAAACTGAGGAAATTTGAGGCAGACCTATCTGTGCTGTGGGAAACTGTTCTGCGGTCAGTAGGTAGGCCAAGATTCAGTAAGATTGAGGCGTGGGCACTGCCCACTCGATTAACGTGATCACACGAAACAAGAGAATCTACCAAACCTAACGCTAACGCATGAGCACACATATCATCTTTGGTACGGGACCTTTGGGGATGGCCATCATGGAGGAATTGGTCACACGGGGTATCCGACCGGTCATGACCAATCGCCGAGGGGTGGCGAAAGAACCACTACCAGAAGGAGTGACGGTGGTGGCGATGGAAGCAACGGATCCCGACCAAGTGGCAGCGGTATGTCAAGACGCAACTGTGGTGTTTAATACCACCAATCCGCCCTACGCCAAGTGGCCAGAGCTGTTTCCCCCCTTGTTGCGGGGGGTGATCGCGGGGTTAAGCCGTACCAACGCCACCATGATTTTTTCCGATAATTTGTATATGTATGGCCCCACCCACGGTCAACTGATTCGGGAAGATCTACCCTATGCCGCTACGGGACGTAAAGGGGTAGTACGGGCACAAATGGCAACGGAATTGCTAGCGGCGCACCAAACAGGCAAGATCCGGGTGGCGATCGGACGCGCGTCCGATTTTTATGGACCAAGGGTGGTGAATTCGGTTCTAGGGGAACAGGTGTTTAAGCCGATTTTGCAGGGGAAACCGGCCAATTTGCTGGGCAACATTGACCAACCCCACACCTTCAGTTACATTCGCGACTTTGCCACGGCATTGATTACCCTGAGTGAACAGGAAGCCGCTTTGGGACGGGCATGGCATATTCCCAACGCGCCGACGGTGAGCACGCGGCAAATTCTGCAATTGATTGAGGCGGAGTTACAACATCCGGTGAAGCACCAAGCGGCGGGACGGTTATTAGTGACGGTTTTGAGTAAGGTAAACCCGATTTTGAAGGAATTTCCGGAACTGATGTATGAATGGGAGGAACCTTACATTGTCGATCACAGCCAGTTTGCCGCTGCCTTTGGAGCACAGATCACGCCCTTGGCCGATGGGCTGAAGCAGACGATCGCCTGGTATCGCCAAGCGTTGGCTGGATGAGGGGTGGAAAGTAGACAGGGATTAGTGCGCTGTCAACCTTAGACTTTAGGGGTCTGCAAATAAATAAAATACCCAGTGTAGGATGCGTTAGGCTTCAGCC
>CAZJZR010000288.1:0-5418 GCA_964550475.1 uncultured bacterium | reverse complement strand
CAATCGTCCACCTGTCATCCCTGCAAGTCTTCAGCGTATCCTGGGAGTAAACAACCTCCATCATTCACCATGTCATCCCTCCGGCCAATTATCTTAGTGGAAGATAACCCTGATGATGAAGCTCTGATTCTGCGTTCCTTGCGGCGGACTAAACTGCCCAACCCAGTGCAGATTGCTCGCAGTGGCGAAGACGCAATGCCGCTGATTTTGGCCGCTAAGCCGTTGCCCTGTGTCGTCTTGCTAGACTTAAAACTGCCCAAAATTGACGGCTTAGAACTACTCCGCCAACTGCGTACCCATCCCAATACCAAACCAATCCCTATCGTTGTCTTAACATCCTCTAGCGAAATCCAAGATATTGTGGAAAGTTATAGCCTAAAAGCAAATGCTTACGTCCGCAAACCCGTAGATTTTGATGAATTTGCCACAACGATCGCCCAAGTCGGGGTGTTTTGGGCATTGTTAAATGAACTCCCAGAATGAATCTCTTAGAATGAACCTTTCAGAACAAAACTCCCAAAATAAAACTCTCACAATAAACTGCATATCAAAACCTGCATATCAACCAAAGTTCAATTAATCTATGTCTGAGAAGCTGTTGGAAAAGTCCTGTTTTACGGTAACTACTCAGGGAGATCAATGCTGGATTGCTTGATCCACAAGGGTTGGGGTACCCAACCCCGACACGAACATACTGTACTCAGCCTGTTTGTAGGGGCGCGGTTCCCGCGTCCTTGATTAGATACCTGGGCAGTTACGTTTTACATCATTGTGACGACTCAAGTCGCGACTACAAGCCCAGCAATCCTGACCAATGCGGCTAATTTCTGGGGTTCGTAGTGATGGGGTTAACCATCCTCCCCTTTTCCAACACTCTCTTAGAGGGTAACCGTTCACATCCTCCCATGGGAAAAGAGTTGCGGTCTACGCCCGCTGAGTTCTCCTAAGCAATTGCCAGATCAAGATCATATGTAAGGAGATTGCACCCCATGAGTCAGTCGCTTAACGTTCTGTTAATCGAAGATTCAGAAGATGACGCGCTGTTGATTTTACGAACCTTGCGCCGCGATAGCTTTGAATTAACCTGGGAACGGATCGAAACCTCAGCCCAATTCGAGGCTATGCTGAACAGTCACTCCTGGGATGTGGTGATTTCAGACTATCGGTTACCCAACTTTAGTGCCCCCCATGCCTTAGAAATTTTTAAGCAAAGTCAAATTGATATTCCATTTATTGTGGTGTCTGGCACGATCGGTGAAAGTTCGGCTGTGGACTTGATGAAAGCTGGTGCACACGATTATTTAATGAAAGACAATTTAACTCGGTTACCGGAGGCGATTCGACGAGAATTGCGGGAAGCCCGAATCCGGGCGGAACGGAAGCAATCGGCTCTGATGTTGGCGAAGCGCGATCGCTACCTGACGGCATTAGTGGATGTGCAACGCTATCTGTTAACCGCCACCGTTAATCAAACCATGTACAACCAAATCCTGGCGATGCTAGGACAGATCGCCGAAGTGGATCGGATGTATGTGTTTGAAAATCACCGGGATGCTGACGGTAACCTGTTAATGAGTCAACGCGCCGAATGGTGTGCTGCGGGTATTTCCTCCCGATTAGCTGATCCCTTACTGCAAAACTTACCCTATGCCACGGTTGCCCCCCGTTGGCAGGAAATTCTCCAGCGTGGGGAGGTGATTAACGGTGATATTGCTAACTCCCCAGCCGCAGAGCGCGATTTCCTAGCCGCCCAAGACATCAGATCCATCTTAGTGATTCCGATGATTGCCAATGGCGAGTTTTTTGGGTTTATTGGCTTTGACGATTGCCGCACAGTCAAACAATGGGAATCCCTGGAAGTAGACTTACTGCGCTCTGCCGCCGCTGCCCTTGCCCTAGCAAAAGAACGGGAACAGGCAACCCAAGCCCTAGCCACGCTGAACCGGGAACTGGAGGATCGGGTTGTGCAACGCACTGCCGCCCTGCAAGAAAGCGAGGCCAAACTGCACGCCATTCTCAACTTCGCTCCAGAGGTGATTTACGTTAAGGACATGGAAGGGCGGTATGTTTTTGTCAATCGGGCATTTCTGAAATTGTTTCAATTCATGCCGGAGCAGGTCATCCTCAAAACCAATCAAGACCTGTTTCCAGCCACCATTGCCACCCTGTTCGATCACAATGAAAAGGCGATGTTGCTCGCGGGACAGTTTCAACAATCCGAAGAAGCGATTCAGGTGGGCGATCGCCTCCGCACCTTCATTTCCAACAAATTTATCCTGTTTAACCAACATGGCCAGCCCTACGGTTATTGCGGCATTTCGACAGATATTAGCGATCGCAAAGATGCCGAGTTACAACTGCAATACACCAATGAAGAACTGGCTCGTGCCACCCGCCTGAAGGATGAGTTTCTGGCCAATATGAGCCATGAACTCCGCACCCCACTTAACGCCATTCTGGGCATGACAGAGGTGATGCAAGAGGGCATTTTTGGCGAGATCACCCCCAAACAACTGAGTGCCCTGGAAACCATTGAACGCAGCGGCAATCACCTGTTGGATTTGATTAACGACATTTTGGATGTGGCCAAAATTGAGTCAGGCCAAATTGAACTTCGCCCTAGCTCGGTTTCTGTGGAAGTCATTTGCCAATCCAGCCTCAAATTTATCCAACAACAAGCCCTCAAAAAACAAATTCAACTCCGATTTCAACTATCCCCTGATCTGCCCGATCCCCCTAACGTCGTGGTGGACGAACGGCGAATTCGCCAAGTCTTGCTGAATTTGTTGAATAATGCGGTTAAATTCACACCGGAAGGCGGGCAAGTTACCTTAGCAGTGATGCCATCGCCGCCACGGGTGGAGGGGGACAGGCAATCACCCTATATCCGCATTGCGGTCAGTGATACTGGTATTGGCATCGCCCCAGAAAATATGAAGCGGTTATTCCAACCGTTTGTGCAAATTGATAGTGCCCTGAATCGCCAATACGAAGGGACAGGGCTGGGGTTGGCGTTGGTCAAGCGGTTAGTTGATTTGCATGGTGGACAGGTGGGGTTAACCAGTGAACTGGGGGTAGGGAGTTGTTTTACAGTCGATTTGCCCTGTGTGATCAATCGGCTTGCCCCTGTGCCAAACCCCACGCCTCACCTGTCCGCGATCGCCAACACGCCCATAGTCGTCAGTAAATCTCCCGTGATCCTATTGGCAGAAGATAATGAGGCTAACATTCATACAATTGGCAATTATCTCGTTGCCAAGGGATATCAGATTTTGTTGGCGAAGAATGGGGAGGAAGCGATCGCCCTTGCCCAAACCCAATCCCCAGACCTGATTTTGATGGATGTGCAAATGCCTGTGCTGGATGGGCTAGAGGCAACGAAACAAATTCGTGCCATGCCCCAATGCGCCCACATTCCCATCCTGGCTCTGACGGCTCTAGCGATGGCGGGCGATCGCGATCGCTGTTTAGCCGCAGGTGCAACAGATTATTTGTCGAAACCCATCCGCTTAAAGGAACTTTCGGCAACAATCCAACGGTTCTTAGGCTCCTAATCGTTCCGCTACGCTATGAAATTAATTATTCCCATCGAGTTTTATCGCAAAGGAGGGGTGGAGCGCGTCATCATTTCCCTCGTCGAATGCTTGGTGGACGAGGTAGAGCAGATTGTCCTCGTCCTGCCCCAAAAACATATTCCCTACTTTCAGTCCCTCTTACCCGCCACAGCCAAACTGATTTACGCCCCCTTCGACTGGCCACCCAAAACCTGGGCATCCCGTCTGTTAAGGATTTTAGGCAAACTCACCCAACTTACAGCGACAGGTCAATCGAAGGGTCTGCATCGCATTGCCGTCGATCTGCAACAGACCGTGCGGATTCAAGCCCGCCTGCACCATCTGATCCGCCAACATCAGGCCACCCATTGCTTATACCTGTTGGTGAATGGGTTAATTCCGCCTAAACTGCCGATTCCGTTGGCCATGTTAGCCCACGATGTGTTTTGGCGATTTGCCCCCCTCACCTACAACGCCGATTACGTCGCCAAATACGATGCCAACCTGTGGGAGTGGATCACAGCGGCGGATGTGGTGTTGACCAATTCCGCCAAAACCCGCAGTGATATTCTGCAAATTTTTCCGCAGATGACCGCCGAGACCGCCAAGAAAATTGTCGCCATTCCCCTGTCCGGTTTTCTCACCCAGCCCCCATCAACGGACGCATCTACGTCTACTGACCCAGCCGCCAGTTCCCCCGCCGCTCCTACCGCTAACCTTGTCCCCACCTTCTTTTTCCCGTCCTCCTTCGGCATTTATAAAGACCACCTCACCCTGCTGGAAGCGGGAATTAAATTAATCGAACGGCAGGTGAAGTTTCAGATCATTCTGGTGGGGCGGGAAACCGACGGGTTGATCAATGGCCAACTCAATCTTTCCCAACAGAAAACTACGTCGGAATACAGCGACTATTTGCAACGCTGTCAGGCGTTTTACGCCACGCACCAAGCCGTGATGCCCGACTATTTCATTGGTGTGGGCTATTGCTCCTATGCACAAGTGGAAGCGTACTATCAGCAGTGCGATTGTGTGATTGTGCCGTCGCAATATGAGGGGTTTGGGTTGGCGGTGGCGGAGGCGATCGTGCGGGGTATTCCGGTGATTATGTCGGATTTGGCGGTGTTTCAAGAACAGGTGGAGTTGTATCAGTGTGGCGATCGCGCCCTGTTTTTTCCCGTTGGTGATGCCGATGCCCTCGCCGACTGCATTCAAGCCTTTATCACCAACCCCAAACCCAAGCTGGATCCGGTGACCATCCAGCAGCGGTTTGGCCATTGGACTTGGCAAACCGTTGCCCAACAGTACACCCAAACCCTCGCAGCCTTCAATCAACATTGAAGGGAGCCGGGATGTAAGCCTATAGCCGCCCACTCGCTACGTTGCCAGATCTACGCGGCCAGATCTATGCTGGCGTAGCCTGTGCTGTACACTCTCTCCCCTGTCTGGCATGATGCAGGACAATGGCTCGAAACGCTTGGAACATCATCGGAAGTGGAAATTTTCTCACCGATCAACTGCCATCAGGGGTTAAAACCGTTTCATCCTGCCAGTAAGATAGAAGACGAGCAAAAAACTGTTATATCAGCGATTAAGGGAGATAACCTGTGGTAGAACCTTTACTGTCCGGTATTGTGCTGGGTCTAATTACTGTTACCCTTTCAGGTCTGTTTGTTGCGGCCTATTTGCAATATCGGCGCGGCAATCAAATTAATCTTTAATTGGTTGAATACAGCCATCTGCGGTAAGGTGGGCATCGTGTCATCAAGTATCAGGTGATCCCTATAGAGATGACACGATGCCCACCTAAATTATTAGACCTCTTGCAAATTAGGTTCTACGCCGCCAATCCTGCCCCACCCTTCGG
>CAZJZR010000287.1:0-5425 GCA_964550475.1 uncultured bacterium | reverse complement strand
TAGGGTTTAGGTTTTAGGGTTTAGGGTTTAGGGTTTAGCCGTCACACATCCTAGGCTGGGTATTTTATTTGCGAATCCCTCGACTGGAGAGGGAGAGATTGACTTGTGTTGAGAAATATTAACCCTGCTGCCAGTCGGGGCAACGTGCGATCGATAAACTACCGATACAATAATGTATTACTGGGATATATCGAATTCGCTCTTGTGCTGGGGCAGTTGCCTGCTCTGCCGGAGGGAATACGGTCATTCGTTTTGATTCACTTACGTTTGATTAAACTCATTTGATGTAACCATTCACATTCCCCCAGGGAAAAAGTGTGGCAGGCTGTACCCGCTTGTTCCTCCCCTGACAGGGAGTGAACGGTTACCATTTGATTAAACTAAAGACTGTTTGCAAACTGGTCTAGAAGGTTGCTTTTTCACACGCGGGGCGCACGAAAAATCAACTTTTAGGACAGCCTCTAAACTACTGTTGGCTAACATCCCGTTGGTTGAATTACTGTCGCTTTAAGTATTTGGTGGAGTTTACGCTTACTGCTCCTGAACTTATGATCAAAGCGTTCCAAGTATTCAGGAAGCGGTTCCATCGTTGGTGGAATGCCTACTGCATTGAAATTGGTTGTAACCAACAGAGGCAAGCTCCGTGGATTTACGACCCATTTATCCATAAAAAACGCTTGCAGGCCAATGGTCGGCTTGGCTGTGAGCGATGTACTTCAGATGAGATGGATACATCGGCGGTAGGGGAAACAGATACCGACGCGGCAGGTGGTCACCTAACCGAGGGCGCGATCGCGGCTAACGACTTACCCAAACGGCTGAAACAGCAGAAATTGAGCTATCGCATCCATCCGCCGCTGTTTTTGATCATATCGGTGATTTGCTTAACCGCCATCCTCGGCCAGCGGTTTTATAACGAACCTCGCTTGGATGTGGGACGACCAGCCCCCCAAACCATCTACGCCCCCTATTCTGCTCAGGTGGAAGATGTGAAGGCGACGGAAGAAGAACGGAAGGCGGCGCGGATTGGGGCGACTCCCGTTTTGACCTACGACGTGGAAATTAATAATCAGATCTACAACAACTTAAATGGGTTGTTGGTGCAAGGGGATGAACTGCGAGAAAAGACAGGCGGATTGCCCTATTTGGACTCGTCCCTGATCTCCACACCAGCACAAATTTATTTACGGCGGGCAACGGTGCAAGAATGGCAGGTGGTGGTGGCCTCCAGTCAAGGGAATTTCTCGCCGAGTTTCTTCTTATTTCCGGCTGTTCAGCAACAGGCGATCGCCCAACTGCAACGGTTTCGCCGCAGTCGTGGGCAAGCGACCTACAGCCAACTGTTGGAGCGGTTGACCGTGGTGCGTCGGCAATATGAGTCTGCGATCGCCGCCTTGACCCAGCCCAATCAACCCCAGTTGGGCATGCCCTATTCCAGCACGTTTCTGGATCTGACCGATGAGGAGTGGCGCAAAACCCAAATTGGCTTACGATTGGCGACCCGCCGGATTTTGACCCAAGGGTTACCTCCGGGATTACCGTCGAATATTTTGGCAAAAACCATCCAAGTTCAGTTGGAAGAGAGTATTCCCACTGGAGCGATGGCGATCGCCAACCAAATTTTGCTGTCCGTGTTACAGTCCCAGACCAACTTGGTGCAAAATGCCCAAGAAACACGGTTACTAGCTGAACAAGCGGCAGAGGCCGTTGACCCTGTGATTGTTCAGGTGCGCCAAGGCGAGGTGATTGTCCAAGCCGGACAGACCATTACCCAATCGCAATTCGTCCTGTTGGATTATTTCCGCCTCAGTCGGCGCGAGTTCAACTGGCTCGGCTTTTTGGGTTTTAGTAGCACCATTATTGTCGGGGTGGTGTTGGTGCGGCTGGTGGAACGGCAATTCCATCCAGGCTTACGACGACGGGATCATGTGTTGTTGCTCTTGCTGACGGTGGGTACGCCGTTGCTGATTCGCTTGGGCTTACCGTCCACCAATCTGCCAGCCGTGGGACTGCTGACGGGCAGTTTTTATGGCTCGGCTTTGGGGATGACGGTGGTGAGCCTGTTATCCATTGTGTTGCCGTTGGGCATGGAGCTAGATTTGAGCCATCTGCTCTCCAGTGCCATGGGCGGCCTGTTGGGTGGATTCATGGCAGGGCGGATGCGATCGCGGGAGGAACTGGCTCTGCTAGGGGGCGCGGTCAGTTTGGTACAGGGGGGGGTGTACTTGGTGATCAGTGCCACCTTCAGTGCCGCTGCGGGGCCAGTCTGGTACACCTTGCTCACCTCGGCAGCGATGCAAAGTTTAGTCGGATTAGCGTGGAGTATTGTCGCCCTCGGTCTGAGTCCGTATTTGGAACACCTGTTTGACCTGGTAACTCCGATTCGGTTGGCCGAATTGTCCAATCCCAATCGTCCGTTGCTGAAACGGTTGGCGACGGAAGTGCCGGGAACATTTCAGCACACGCTGTTTGTGGCGACACTGGCGGAGGCAGCAGCCCAAAAATTGGGCTGTAATGTCGAGTTAGTCAGGGCAGGCACCCTGTATCACGACATTGGCAAGATGCACGATCCCCTGGGCTTTATTGAAAACCAAATGGGCGGCGTGAACAAACACGATTTGTTGGATGATCCGTGGGAAAGTGCGGAGATTATTAAAAAACACGTTTCAGAAGGGCTGGAAATGGCGCGGAAATGTCGGTTGCCCCGATCCATTACCAACTTCATTCCAGAACACCAAGGCACGATGCTGATTAGTTATTTCTACCATCGGGCGCAGCAGTTGGCGCAGGAGGCCGCAGAACAGGGCAAGCCTGCGGTGATTGTCCGGGAAGCCGATTTCCGTTACCCTGGCCCCATTCCCCAGACCAAGGAAACCGGGATTGTCATGTTGGCGGATTCCTGCGAGGCGGCGTTGCGATCGCTTAAGGATGCCACCCCTGACGATGCCTTAACCATGGTGAATCGGATTATCCGCAGTCGTTGGCAAGATAATCAACTGGTGGACTGTGGCCTTACCCGGGCTGAATTGATGGAAATTGCGGCGATTTTTGTCCAAGTCTGGCAGCAGTTCAACCACAAGCGGATTGCCTACCCCAAACCGATGGTGTATCCCCCGCCAACGGCAAATGCCGTCAAGTCCTAGAAGCGGTTTGCCAAAATAGCCAGCCGCATGACCGACGGTAAAGATGGTTAGGAATGAGGATTAAATAGGTTCGAGATTGGTAGAGCCGGGTTTTGCTGTCAAATCCATTGCACGATGCAAATTGATTTGCTAAAACCGCCCGTAGGGAGCAGCGTAAAAATAAAGTACCCGTAGTTTAAACATGATGCGTTACGGCTGAAGCCTTTAGGCAAAGCCCATGCCGGAGGCTATACGCATCCTACGCTGGGTATTGTATTTGTTTGCAGATCCCGTACAGTTTGCGGTTTGATTCAATCCACGATCCTTAACCGCCGATGGGGTCAATGGTCATGAATCATGGCCGCTAGTGTGCCTGAGTTGATGGAAAACCGCTATAGTGTCTTCACGTCTTGCATCTGTCCTCTGCCTCTTCCAGATCTGACCCATGTTATTCAGCAAAAAAAAGTCCCTCCGATTGCTTGTGGGGACAGTTCTGGTGCTTGCTGCTGGCGGAATGGCCCTATCGTGGTTGTGGTCTCGTCAGCAAACGGAAGCGATCGCTGAAATTAAGGGGGCTGAACTAATCCCGTCAACTGCTTTGATGGCCATTGCCGTTTCCACCAATCCCGATGGGTGGACGCAGTTCCGCCAATTTGGCACCCCAGAGACACGCCTGATCATCGATCAAGCCTTAGCCCAACTGCGGGATCAATTGCTGACTCCCTATGGATACACCTATGAACAGGATGTTCAGCCTTGGCTGGGGCAGACGATCACTGTGGCTGTGTTGCCTCCGGTGGCAACGACTGTGGCATCTGGCTTACCGGGGTTGTCCGGTACTCAATCATTAGTCGCTGCTCAACCATTAGCCACTGGTCAACCATCGACTGCTGCCGTTGACTTGACGGGGACGGCTGGGCGATCGACGATCCCAACCCGGCAGGCAACAACTGCGGTTAGAGTGGCTGCTTCGCCTACGGTTGCGCTCTCCAAGCGGCAATCAGCCGCTGCCGGATCACGGCTGATGCCTGCGATCGCCGCTGCTGTGAATGACCCGGACTCCAAACCCGCCATGGTGATGATTTTGCCCGTGGAGCGAGCCGCGATCGCAGAGCAGTTGATCAACCAACCATCCCTCTTACAGGCGGGACAGTGGAGCAGCCGTACCTATAAGGGGGTGACAATCCGGGATCAGGTGATTCGCGATCGCGCTAAACTCACCACCGCTGAACCGCCGCCCCAGTATTCGATTGCCATGCTCAACAGTGGCACTGGTAACGCGCCCGGTAATGCCAACCCCCTGAACCCCAATCGTCCCAATCCTAACCGGAGCAATCAACAATTTCTGGTGGTCACCACCCATCCCCAGTTAACTGATTTGGTGATTGATACGCAGCAAGGACAGACAGCACTGATCAACACTCCGGGCTATCAGCAAGCGATCGGCCAATTACGGGCAATCGCTCCGTTTGCCCAAGTCTATGTCAACGTGCCCGCGATCGCCCTCAACTTCGCCCAAGACATGGGCTTGCATCGCCCCGGACAGGTGATCAATCCACCCCAGACCCAAAGCTTCCTCTCCACCATTAGCTTGGAACCAGAAGGCTTACGGATTAAAGGGTTGTCTTGGATGCCACAACCAGAAACGGGCAATCCCCTGGGCAGTCCCACCATCGGCCAAATGCTCACCCTGCTGCCCAGCGACACCCTGCTGATGCTATCCGGGAGCAACTTGGCGCAGTTGTGGCAACGCTATGCCCATGCCAGCAGTACCCAATTACTCAGGTGGTTAGATTCCGGCACAATCCGCACTATGGTGCAAACGTCTCTGGGACTGAACCTAGAGCAAGATTTACTCTCCTGGATGGAGGGAGAGTTTTGTTTCGCCATTCTGCCTGCCTCCCAACCCTCCGCAAATGCTGACACCGCCACCCCAGCCCCCACCTCTACCGCCAATCCCTTCACGGCTGGCGTGGTGCTGATGGTACAGCTGAGCGATCGCCGCGCCGCTGAACAAGTCCTGCGCCGCATCGATCAAGTGATGTTGCAGAAATACAAATTTCGCCTAGAGGTTAAAGCGATCGCCAACCAGTCCGTGGTTGAATGGATTTCGCCAGCGGGTCAATTGTTGGCTACACGCGGATGGTTAGAGGATAATGTCGCCTTCCTTACTCTCGGCGCACCGATCGCCACCACCCTGATGAACCCCAGCCAACCCAACCTCAGTCAAAACAGCGGTTTCCGGTTGATTGTCCCCCAAGACTTCAATCCCAGCCATCTCAGCCTCTTCCTCGACTTTGACC
>CAZJZR010000286.1:0-5439 GCA_964550475.1 uncultured bacterium | reverse complement strand
TATCGCACTGATTTGATTGCTAGAGAGGTTTAGGGAGGTGAGATTGGTTAATTGGGTGATTGCCTCTGGTATCGCACTGATTTGATTGCTAGAGAGGTCAAGGGAGGTGAGATTGGTTAATTGGGTGATGGTGTCAGGAATTGCCTTTAAGCGTGCTCGCATTACAATCAGTTGTTCCAGCCCCGCCAACTGGGTCACCACCTGCGGCAACTGCACCAACGGATTCCCACTTAAATCCAGTCGGCGTAACTGCCGTAGCTGCGCCAGTTCCGGCGGCAACGTCGTCAACCGATTCCCCTTGACCACAGGTAGAAAGTGCCCACCAACGTATTCTTCCTTTTGGTTCCCCTGCTCATTCTTCACGCCCTGACCCAAAATCAGCGTTTCCAGTTGGGTCAGTTGGCCGATTTCCGGCGGCAGTTCCGTCAGGTCTAGGCCGGAGAGGTCGAGTTCAGTCCAGTGTTCGACAGCAGCGCGGGCAATCAGGTCGAGGGCGGGGGACATTTTGGTGGATGGTGGATGGTGGATGGAGGGGGGAAAGAGGAAGGGTGAAGTGGAAAGGGTGAAGTGGGAAGTGGCTGTTCTCTGGGTTCTCGGCGGCTCTGCGGTGAATTAAGAGGGTTTACCGCTGAGTCGCGGAGGGCGCGGAGAGGGGAAGGGATTTTAAGATTTTAGATTTGGGAACCACCAAACATTCCTCACTATCCACCATCCACCATCCACCATCCACTATCCACTCACTCTGCACGGATCAAATTCGGCGATCCTCGCGTTCGGTTTGTGCCAATTTAGCCGAAGCATGGCGCAAGCGGATGGATGAAGCTGCGTTTATTGCCAAGTTGTCTGATTGGATGGTAGAAGCCGCCGAAACCCAAACCTGGATCGCCTTCGCCATCCAGTGTAACTATCTTGACCAACCCCTTGGTAGCCAGTTGAGCCAAACCTACGATCGCATCATCGGCATCTTGGTTAACCTCACCCACACTGCCAAAACCTGGACACTCACTCACCCACGATCGCCACCAGCGACGATCGCGGGTGACGGGCGGACTTAAGTTGTTGGGCAATTTGGCTGCTGGTGCGTTTCAGGTGTGCCTTGGTCAGCGTGTCCAGTTGGCCGCCGCGATCGCGCAACGCTTTGTCAATCGCCTCTTGTAATTGTTGCAGCTTGTACCAGGCTAAAGAACGGGCATCCTCCGGTGGCGCGTCGTACCCATCATCCCGCAGCATCGCCATCAACTGTTCCACATAGACCCGTTGCAGTGCCCGTTGCAGACTGGAGGACGGTTGGTTGGCTTGGGGTTGCAGCACATCCTGCCAGATGTGGGTTTGCAACGAGTCGAACAATTCAGTCAGAGTAAAGGGCTGGTTATCGTCGGGGGTTGTGTTGCGGCGAGCATTGCGACCAGTTGGAGCAGAGGCATTGCGCGATCGTTGCAGATCCACATCCCGCAACCGTGCCAAGCGATCGCTCTCCAACAAATTGCCCAACACCCACGACTGCAACAAGACAATCCGCTGATGAATCGGATAGTCCACTTGCAAATCAGGGAACTCACCCCAATGCATCCAGCGGGAGGGCGCGAGTTTGCTGAGAAATTCTGGCGAAAAGTCAAAAACTTGGGCATTCAGGACAGACGCTTCCAGTTTGGCCAACGCCTGCCGTTGCTGACTCGGAGACACCCATTCAATCGGCGATCGCCCCACCGCATCCCCACCGCGATAACGATTCAGCGATCGCCCGCCGATGTATTGGGTCAGGAATAGCGAATTTTTCAGGTAATGAATGAAAATATCATCGAAATCCAACCGGATTTGGTTGAAATTCTCGCCCACCGCTGGAGAACGGCGATCCAACCGCCGCCACATTTCCTGAGCATTATCCAACTGCCAGCCCGTGTAGGTGATCACATCGTTGCTGAGGTCAAACCGTTGCACCAGCGGATCCGTGCCTGTCCAGGCATCTTCATCCGTACCATAGGCCAGTTCCGATTCCGGGGCACGACGGGCGATCGCCGCCAACAGCTCCCGTTCCGCCGTTGGCGTGTTGGCGGTGCTGGGCGTGTAACCGTAGGCGATCGCCCACTGGTCATAGGGGCCAATCACCTGGGAGAAATAATCCCCCTGCGGGATACCTTGGGGAGCCAAATTCACCGGGGCATAGTCCATCACCGAAGCCAGCAAACCTTTTTGGCGGGTCAGTTCCGGTTGGTTTAACTGCTGCGGAGTCAGCATTCCACTGGCGCGGAAATTATGCCGCAACCCCAACGTATGCCCCACCTCATGGGCAATCACCCAGCGGAGAAACTGTTGGGTGTAGTCCTGCATGTTGACGCTAGACGGCAAGCGATTCTGCAACAGCGACAAAGCCAACCGCCCCACCGCAAATTGACCAGCCGCCCCCAAGCCGTAGCACGTATCATCCTGCCCCAACCAGCGAACAATTTTGCTCTCTTGCGCCAAGGGAATTTGCATCGCCCCCAACGGATTGCGGCTCCATGCCTGCAACCCCTGACCACCAGCCCAACACAAAGTCATTTCCCCCTCCGCACGGGAGAGGCGAGTGGCCATGGTGCCGTTGCGGGTGCGACTGGAATTGGCTAGGGGCGATCGCCCCGACAACGCCCCCCACGGCGATCGCTGCGTCAAATTTCCCTGTGCCTGCGGTTGCACTAACACCCGAAATTCCGCTTGACTGGCTCGCAGCAAATTGGCATCCACCAAAATATCCGCATCCAAAATTTGCCCCGTCAACGGATTCACCCGCGAGGGTCCCAAGGCAAAACTGCCATCCAACGAATTAATCCAGCGGATCGTGTTGTAGCGAATATCCGCCGGATCCCAGTCGGCGTTATCCGGCATCTGCCGCGCCTCAATCGCATCCTTGAAGCCAATTTGTTCAAACGCCGCATTCCACATCAACACCCCTTCCCGCACCGCTTGGCGATACTCGACCGGAATGGTGTTTTCCAACCAAAAAACAATCGGTTGCTTGGGTGGCGAGACGGGCAGAGCCGGATTTTGCTTTTCCAAATGCCAGCGGTTGATGTAGCGCACAAACAGATCCCGACTGGTCAAATCCGACAGGTTTTGGTACGCGGTGAGGAAATAGCCAACCCGCTCATCCGCCAACCGAGGCCGATAGCCATTGTTGGTAGGTAGTTGGGAAAAACTGTAGTGAACCGACAGGTTAAAGCTGCGGCCATCCGGTAGGGTGGGGATGGGTGCCAAGTTCATTTCTGGCGAGTCCGATAAGGTGGCAAAGCCGTACACGAACTGCACTTCCAGATTCAGCGGAAAATTTTTCGTCTCATCTAAATAGGACTTTTCTGTCTCCAGCTTAAACAGCGGATCGTTGGGAAAGGCGATCGCGGGTAAATCCTTCAGCAGTAAGGCGTTGAAGTCAACCAGCAAGGTTTTGCGGGTAGGGTGGATGCTCTCAATCGGTAGAGCCGCCACCACCGAGTCACTGAACGATCGCCGCACCGATCGCTGCACCGGATCCCCCTTGCGTGCCCGAAAGTACACATTGGGGATCACCATTTGCAACGTATTATTCACCCGCCGCCAGTAGAAGGGAAAATCGCCCATCGGCAAGCCGCGATAGATCCCATAGGCTCCAATCCCAGATTCGAGGGTAATGGTGGCGAGGAAGTTGACATTGAGTTGATCCGGGCGAATCTCACCGTAGAATTTACCTGTCTCGGCATCGCGGTACAGGGTAAACAGCCCGGCAAGGGGCGACATCTCACCCACAACTTCGTCAAACGGTTGCGGTTGGGGAACACCGGAGTCGTCGGATGGCGAAGAGGCAGCTTGAACCACCGTTGCCGCAGACTGCCAGCCCAGCGATGGCATCCAGGGCCGCGTTGCCCAGCCCCGCTGCCACACCGCTGGAACCACCACCAACAGCAACCCCAATACCCCAGCCAACCATAGATTTCGGCGTTTGATCATCCCTGAACCACCTGTAGAGAGCTGTTATTGAGTGATTTACCTATTGAGTGATTTACCCAGTCTGAGCCGCCCATTGATCGAGGCACACACAGAGGCATGATAGAACAACCGCACGACAGAGGCTATTGTTTACGAGATTATTTTTAATCTGTGAGCTGGGAAGGCTGGGGGAAATGGGGAGGATAAGGACAGGATTAACGGACAAACCCCTAACCTGGATTATTCATGACAATTGACCGGAAATCCCAGACATTCTCTAGGGGCGGTGACCCGTTTGCACTGAGCCACGCCGAAGTGTGCCCGTCCGATGCAGGGAATGACGCTTTACACCAAGATCTCTGTTTAATTGCCTGTTTAATTGCCTGATCTACGGGGCAACCATGGGGGGATTGCCCCTACGGTTTGGCGTGTAGGATGGCATGACTAATTACCCATGACCGACGATCCATTGGTCAATAGCATCAGCCGCAGGGGATCGAGGTGGGCTGACCATGGTAAAGGATAGTGTTTCAGATGCTCCCACTTGTCCTTAAACACCTCCGCTTGCAGATGGTAATCCTGGGGATGGTCGGGCGGGGTATTGAATTTGAGAAATAGGGTCATGCGGTGTGGGGTTTCGCTGGTGGCTGCCAGCCAACAGGGATAGGTGTTGGGCAAACTGTCTGCGTCAATGCCCTGGTTTGGCTCATCGGGATCGATAAACTGGATTTGGTGGGCGCGAATGCCGACGAACAGGTGGGCATCGGGAATTGGTTCCAACACTTGCAGTTCGATGCCCCATTCCTCAGCCAAGAGGCGTTGATCGGCGATCGCCACGGCTGGAGAGATGTTCTTACATCCGGTGAGTTGCGCCACCTCCAACACCTGCGGCTGTTCAAAAATCTGGTGTTTTTCGCCATAGGCCAAGGTGCGTCCGGCATCCAGAACTAACAAATTCTGGCAGATCCGATAGGCTTCCTCCAAATTGTGGGTGATAAACAAACTCACCCCGCGAAACTGGCGCAAACGAGCAATGACCACCTGTTCCATTTGGCTGCGGAGGTGGGTGTCCAAGGCGGAGAAGGGTTCATCCAACAACAGAACCTCCGGTTCGCTGGCTAGGGCGCGGGCTAAGGCGACTCGTTGTTGCTGCCCCCCAGACAGTTGGCTGGGGTAGCGATCGCCGTACCCCTGTAACTGCACCGCTGCCAACTGTTCCGCCACCCGCTGGTTAACCTGCTGTTTGGAGAGCGATTTGGGTAAACCAAAGGCAATATTTTGCGCCACCGTCATGGTGGGGAAGAGGGCATAGTTTTGCACCAGGAAGCCAATTCGGCGATCGCGGCTCGGCAAATTAATCCCCCGTTTGGCATCAAACAACACCCGTCCATTCAAAATAATTTGGCCACGGGTGGGCGTTTCCATTCCTGCCAAACTCCGCAATAACATACTTTTCCCCGCGCCCGACCCACCCAAAATCCCCAGCGTGGCATCGTTGACCTG
>CAZJZR010000285.1:0-5454 GCA_964550475.1 uncultured bacterium | reverse complement strand
ATTGTAACGAAAAATGTCGAGAGACCTGCCATCATAGAAGTAGTTCGTAACTGCCCAAGTAATTGACTGCTTACTCTATCCCTCATCCCCCGCCCCCTTCTCCCCCCTTCGACAAGCTCAGGGAACGGGAGAAGGGGAGTTTCAAAGTCCCTCTCCCTTTTTGGGAGAGGGATTTAGGGTGAGGGCAAGCTGGGCAGTTACAGTAGCTCTATGAAATAGCTCTGTATCGCGTACTCGCTTCAGAAACCGGGTTTCTCGGCATCCCCTCTGCTATCTATGACCGTCTCCCTCCCCACATCCCCCACCAGCCATGTTTGGACGTGGCAAGGCTTGCCGATTCGCTATCAAACCGCAGGTAGCCACGGCACGCCGATTGTGTTGATCCACGGGTTTGGTGCCTCTAGCGACCATTGGCGCAAGAATTTACCTGAATTAGCGGCAACCAATCGGGTCTATGCGATCGATTTGTTAGGGTTTGGGCAGTCGGCGAAACCAACCCCCGGTGAACCGTTCGACTATGGCTTCCCGACTTGGGCGGCTCAACTGGCGGCTTTCTGTCAGGAGGTGGTGGGTGGAGCAGCGGTGTTGGTCGGCAATTCCATCGGCTGTGTAGTAGCATTGCAAACGGCGGCGAGTTATCCAACCCTGGTGCATGGGGTGGTGATGCTCAACTGTTCGCTGCGAATGTTGCACGATCGCAAACTCGCCCTGGCACCCTGGTATCGCCGCATTGCTCCCCGGTTGTTGCAACGGTTGCTGTCCTTTCGACCGTTGGGGCACTTCTTTTTTAACCAAATTGCCCAACCCAAGGCGGTGCGGAATGTGTTGCTGCAAGCCTATGGCAACCCGGATGCGGTCACCGATGAATTGGTGGAACTGATTCTGCAACCCGCCCGCGATCGCGGAGCCGCCGATGTCTTCCTTGCCTTCATCCGCTATTCCCAAGGTCCCCTGGCCGAAGACCTACTGCCCGTCGTCACCTGTCCCGTGCTCATCCTCTGGGGCACCGCCGATCCCTGGGAACCCATTGATTTGGGGCGCGAATTTGCCAATTACCCCAGCGTCCAAGCCTTTATTCCCCTAGAAGGTGCAGGCCATTGTCCCCACGACGAAGTACCGGAACAGGTGAATCCCATCCTGCGGGATTGGGTGGCGAACTGGCCGCCTCATCCGGTCTGATCGAGCCTGCTCCCAGCCCAAATGCTGTCACGTAGGAATGAGAATTAAATAAGTCCCGTAGGTTGGGTTGAGTCCGCGAAACCCAACAAACCTAGGATGTTGGGTTACTCTGCGAGAAGCAAGCTACGCAAGGCTCAACCCAACCTACAAATTACAGTTTATTTAATCCACGATCCTTAGCACTCTATTATTCGCACTACTGATCAGGACTACCTATGGTGAACGGTCGCCCCTACTTCATCCGTCATTTGGTTAATCCCCGCTATGCCACACCGGCGATTCGGGTCGCCTTGGTTGTCGGCACCTTGTTATTTGCGATTAACCATGGCGCGGCACTGCTGCACGGGGAAATGAATCCGACCCGCTGGATTTCGGCGTTATTAACCTACTGTGTACCCTATGCCGTGAATATCCACGGTCAGGTGATCAGCCGATCGCGTTGAACTGGTGACTCAAATATCGGATCACCGCTCAGGGACTTGCAGCAAAATACGGGGGCTGATTCAGAACAAATCCTATCCCTGCGATCGACTGATGGCAAGGGGAAATGACGGGGCAATGGGGTGTTAGCTCAGAACTCACACGGGTTTACAACGACCGGAGCGGATTAACCCGACCCGATGGGCGATCGCGTCATCCTCGGTGGCATAGGGTCCCCAACATTCCATCGTCGGCATATCATCCTCGTCAAAGCCATCGGTCATGGCCGCAACTTCGCTACTGGAGAGGATTTGGCACTGGCCACTCTCCACCTTAACCACGTACCAAGCGTTGGAGGCATTGACCGGAAGTTTAAACATAATCCGCTGAAAACCTATCAAATGCAGACGTAACCTGAAGCAATGTCCTGAGACGCATAACTGCTCACAGCAGCATAACCGTTCAGATTCCCCCATAGGAAAGATCTTGCGGGCTACGCCCGCTTGTTCCTCCCCTAACGGGGAGTGAACGGTTACCACAGCAGCAACATCCCCCATTCAGAAAACCATAACTCAGCAAACATCACAACCGTTTGCTGTCACATTATGGCAACTTATGGCCATAAAAACGACACGATCAACCATGCCAGCGGTGGCTCGACCGACCTGTGGGCAGGGGGATCAGCCATATCCGTTGGCAAAAAATTAGGAATAGCGATCGCAATTTTTCCCCACTGTTGCCAACAGGGATTGGTACAAAGAATGGACAACAGATGATGGATAATTCAACAACTGATTAGGGATGAGCGATCGCACCATTCAATCTGGGACAGTGCCACAATCGACAATCAAACGGCTCAAGCCACTGGTTGTCCTGATGGTTGGAAGGCTCTCAAAAACCAACGTTCCGGATCGGCTCTAAGCATTCCCAAATGTGGGGATGGGATCATTGCCGGAGCGCGGGAAGTTGGGCAAATCGAGGCGATTGGATTGGCGGTTGCGTAGAGCTAAGCGATAGCTGACACTCTGCAATTCAGCATGGAGTTGGCGATTTTCCCGTTGTACCAAGGCCACCTTTTCTTTAATTGCGGCCATCCGTTCCGCAAACTTTTGCCGATAAATTTGGGGCAGCTCTTGCACCACCTGCTCTAACATGCGGCTGCGATCGGTCAACTCTTGCACCGATTGCCGCAGTTGATAAATTTCCGCATCCCGTGTGGAAATCTGCTCTTGATAGAAGGTGACCTGTTGTTCTACGGCCTGCACCTGTTCCCGTAGACTCCGCATTTCTGCCATATGCCGTTCGGACACTTCGGAATTAGGGGTAAAGTTCTTATTACCCTTCACCAGTCGGAATAATTCCTGAGACAGTTGTTGCACCAACTGATCGCGCATCTGCAACTCTTCCCGCAGATGGGCAACTTCCACTTGTAATTCCTGGACGGTTTGGGTTTCCATACGGGTCACGGCTGAACAGCTCCCTTGGCAAGAAAATACGACTGGCAGGATGAGAATCGTCTGGCTGATCGTCTTACTGAATCCAAGTACTGCGTCTGACAGCCCTGGATATTGCACGTCAGGTGAAGACCCAATTGTGAGCGAAGGATGGGAAGCCAGTTACGAACTGTGGTTGAGGCACCAATCAAAAACCTGATTCGCTGAGTTCAGGAAATGAAACAGCTACTATCCAAGTTAATTTACCATCTGAAATCAAAAATGGCACCTATTTGACCATTCTTTATCAAAAAAATCTAGATTTGGGGATCAAGAACAGCCTAATCACCATTTGTTCGCCAGTGATCATCCAGATTTAGCGTAGCAACTAGAGGCAACTGGATAAGCTGCTGATCATGCCCAGAAAAAATCCCTCCCCAAGTCCGTGAGCAGTGGACTGGAGAGGGCGATGCTTTCGCGGCATGTGAGTGAAAGCGGCATTAATTCTGCCTGTATTTAGACTATTCCACCCACGGGTAATGCTTGGTCTGGTTACCGTTTTGGTAACTGGTTGGATCCGCTGTATAGCCCGTTTCACAGTTACGAGGGACGGCCAAGGGGCTTAAGCCCCTTGTTAATCCGACGCAGGTTCTAACCGAGGCGAATTTTTTTGCGCCAGATGTTGATCAAAGGCGGCTTTGAGCTTGCTACGGAATAACCGGGCAATATGCAAGTGTTGACCGGGTCTCACACGGGTCATCGTGCGAATGACCAGATTGTGCGGATCAAAGCTCTCCAACCCTTCCGTTTGCGTCGTTTCGAGAACATCTAAACAGTCCTTTTGCAGGTGCTCACCAACCATGGTGATCAATTCATAAACCTCTGCTAGTTCTAGCCCTGGGGGAACTGGCACATCGACCTTGGCGTAGGCGTAGTGTTTGGAATAGTTGACGATAGAGCCAATGTCGCCGTTGCGGATAATTTGTAACTGGCCATCGGGATGACGGAGATGGGTGGTACGGAGTTCGATCGCTTCCACATACCCTTCGACCATCCGTTCCTCTTCTTTTCCGGCTTCAATGTAGTCGCCGACTAAGTAGTAGTTTTCAAACAGAATAAAGAAGCCACAAACAATGTCGTTGATCAGATTTTGTGCCCCAAATCCAACCGTCAGTCCCACAATGCCAGCCCCAGCGAGAATCGGGGTTGGGTTAATTCCTAATAGATTGAGCACAATGATGCCGCCGATAAAGTAGGCGGTGTATTTGAGGACGCTTTTGCAAAGGGGAATAATGGTTAAGCGTCGCTGTCGTTGTAAATCAGTGAGATGGTCAGTTTTGAGGACTAAATCTTCGAGGATAATGTTAGAAATTTCGATGAAGAGGCCACAGACAAAATAGAGACCAATAATTTGAATAATTTCATCAGAATAGTTGGCAATCCAAGCAATTAAGTCAATATCTCGAATGACTAGGGTGGCGATCGCCACATAAAAAATATATTCCAGTGCTTTTTTCAAGATGGGCACTAGATGGCGAAACCGCTCATAGTGCTGTAACACGTTGTCAGCGTTGGCATACTTCAGACTCAAGGCATCGAGCGTCTCGATCAATACCGATAGCAGTTTGATGATTAAGTGGCCTAGGGAAACGGCCAGGTAGGCTTTTAGCGCAATAAAGAGATACTTAATGACAAGATCAGGAACCTGCAAGAAATCGCCGCAAAAAATCAATGCCAGTAGCCAGATGCCATTGGCTGAGACCTGTTTCAAACTATTGAAAAATAGCTGAATACTTTCGTCGTTGGCTCTGATTTGGTCGGAATTTTGAGCGATGACGCAGGCGCGATCCAAGCCCCTGAGCACTGAGGGTAAACTGAGTTTGACCAACAGCAACAGACTCATGCACTTGAGGAGGGCGATCGCGATCTGAAGCCAAAACTGACGCGGAATCCTGTTGAGTAGATCGAGATAAAAGTCGGAAATGCTTTTGCCCTGATAAATCAGTACCCCATTCACCGCCAGCACCACCAGACACAGAAGCACGCAGGCGACTAACAAAACGACATTGGTATTTTGTCGCAGGTTGGTAATTTTAGCGGTGTGATGCTGAAACCAGGTGTCTGCCAGAATTCTAGTGCTTAACTGAAATAAGCCGTCGAGCAATACTTTGCACAAGACAAAGCTGACAACAATGCCAGTAATGCCAGCAAGGGTAATAGCGATGCTCACAGCAATAACCTTAAATTTTCGTAACTGCCCAGCTTAACCTTGCCCTCACCCAACCCTCTCCCCAGGGAGAGGGTTAGAAAAGCCCTCCTTCTCACTAGGGAGAAGGAGTTGGAGGATGAGGGGCAGTCAAGTACCTGGGCAGTTACAAACTTTCTACTACCCCTACACCTCGCGAAACGTAACCAGGGGATC
>CAZJZR010000284.1:0-5485 GCA_964550475.1 uncultured bacterium | reverse complement strand
GGTGGAGCAATAGCGATACCCAACGTGGGATAGGAAGTGGTGGATGGTGGATGGTGGATGGTGGATGGTGACAAGTTGGTAGCTGGTAGGTTGGGTGGAGCAATAGCGATACCCAACGTCATGGTTTGATCCACAAGGGTTGGGGTAGCCAACATCTACACGGACATTCTGTACTCAGTCTGCTTGTAGGGGCGCGGTTCCCGCGCCCTTAATCGGCACATCGGGAGCGATGAGATTGCCGCACAGGAAGGGACGAGCGTGAGAATCAAATCCCCAATCACACACCGTAGGGGCGAACGGCAGTTCGCCCTTAATGATTCGCCCTTAATCAAGGGTTCACCTGTTAATAATTCATCTGTTAATGTTGGGTTTCGCCAAGGCTCTACCCAACCTACAAGTAGACTCCCGCTCTCCCTACATCCCCGACCCTTGCAATGGCGTTAACCCCGATGCCCGGAGCATCCGTTGGCCTTCTACCGTTCGCATCATTTCGACAAATTTGCGGCCAATGGCGGAGCGGCGATTGTCGCGGGGATAAATCACCATAATCGGGTAGCTGAGGGGATAGCCCCCGGTTTGGATTTGGCGGATGTCGGTGCCGTAGGCTCCTTTGCGATCGCACAAATCCGTTTCTGGGTTAATTGTTTTACCGTCATTCAAGGCGAACGGTTGCACCGCTACCTGCCCCGGATTGCCCAACGCCAGCGGATAGACGGAACATTGTCCCCAAATTTCGCTGAGGGTGACCAAGCCCAAACTGCCCACATCCCGTTCTTCAAAGTCGCGAATCACTTGCCGCAGTAGGGGTAAGGGACGCATGGTAGCGATATCGGGTACGCGGCGGAAATTGCTGGTTTGCAACACCCGTTGTTCAAACAGCGCGATCGCCTCCGGATTATTGGTCAGGTAGCGTTGCACAGGCAAGCGTGCCGCCCCCAACCGTTCCCAATCGTCAATCTGACCGCCAATTAGTTGGCGCACTTGGTCTAAGTTCAACTGCCCGTTCAGCGTGGCAGGTAAGCCTTGGCGGCGTTTGGCATAGCTGAACGACACCACCGTTGCCAGACCATCATAGGCAATTTCTTCCGCTAACAAATCCCCTGGCAATTCCTCTAGTAACGGCATGACGGCGAAATCCACCGTTCCCGATCGCACATGGTTCAACACCTGCTCCAGATTGGGCGAAGCCACATAGGTCAGGTTCATTTTGGGTTGGGCAATGGTCAAAATGTCCCGCAGGCTTTGGCCATGGCGCATCAAATTCGGTTGTTGTACCACCGACCACCAGGTGCCCTGAAAGACCGAGGTGTAGACAAAATTGCCGGGGGGAATGCCGCTCACTTCCGACAGGCAACAGGTGGAGACTGGAACGCTGGGGGCGACGCGAGGCGCGGCGGCAGTCCGGGGACGCATGCGCCACAACATCAGCAACCCTCCCGCCAAAACCGTCAACAGCAGCATCAAAACCGCGAAAGACAGCCATGAGCTGCGGAGTGGGGCTTGGATGGGGACGGGTTCTAAGTGGGCGAGGCGAGTTAGCGATCGCGTCGTCAACTTCAGCAAATCCTGCCGCGCCACATCCGCATCGGCATACAGTCCGGTTTGCAAATTGTCCAAAAATTGGCGCAGGTTGGGTTCAATGGCGATCGCGGGGTCGGCGGGAACGCCTTGCAAAAGCTGCATCCCAATCAGCCCCACCGCTTGCAAATCCTGCTTGATGCTGTCCGGATTCGCATTATTCGCCCGACCTTCCTTCACCGCTGGGTCAAAGCACCCCTCCCACAACCACAGGTCGCACAAGTAGACAAACGGTTGCGTCTTGTGCTCTGTCCACAGCAGACTATCCAAACTCAAATTGCCATGCACCAAGCCATCCTGCACTGCCCCCGACGGCACACTAAACTTTTGGCGATGCAAAAAGTCCAACGATTGCAAAATTTGGCTGAGGACTTCGTGTACCAACGGCACAGGAAAACAACCTTGGGTCTGTAACTGCTGGCGTAAGGTGGCCGTGGGGTCAGATTCCTCCGTCACCATGAAGCACAACTCGCTGAACTGGGAGTCGGCAAAGGCATCCAATGGCTGAATCACTCGAAAATCCTGAAACCGCCCATCCGCCAGCTTCAACCCGGCCATCCGCTGAAACCGATTCTGCCGTTGATAGGCTTCCGCCTTACTAAATCGGTTAGTCGGCAAGACAAATTCCTTAATCACCACCGGACGTTTGGAGGTGACATCCACCGCTCGAAACAGGTGCCCCTGCCCCCGGATGCCCAGATAGGCCGTCGCTTTGTAATAGCCAAATTGCCCCCGGATGTCCCCCCGATCCAAAATCCCCAATACCGTATCGTCGGGCGGGGCGGTCGGTTGGCTCACCTCTGGTTCTGAAGCCGTCACCCGTTTGGGCGGAAATAGTTCAGGCCGGATCTCGTCCAGCACATCCTTCAACCAAGCATACTGCCCCAACCGACTGGCCATGCTCTGCCGCGCCGGTAGGGGATACCGCATCAGGAATCGACGCAACAGAATTTCCAGAATTTTTTGCATGGTTGATGGTTCACACAGTCAAACAGCCACGGATTGGGAACGAGTATGGCCAGAGGAGATTCAGCAGTTAACCCCATCAGAATAGGGCGATCGCTGAAATTGTCAACACTTATCAGAAGTTAGTACTTCCACCCGTGGGCAAAGGCACACACAGAAACCCGGATTTGGTTAGGGTATAGTAAAACCGAGATACGTACCCGCACCCCATCCTAAACCAGCACGATCCACTCTAGTTGACCATGACCAAAGAAGCCGTCGCCGAACTCTTCCGTGCCGCCCAAGCTAACCCCAGCCTGCGCGACCAACTCAACCAAGCCCCCACCGTCGCAGACTTCATCGCCCTCGCCAAAACCCACGGCTACGACTTCACCCTAGAAGAATGGCAAGCCATGACCGGATTCGCCGTGGAAGAACTGCCCAGTGACGTGTCGGAGATTCCAGGGTTGTGACTGGTGGGGCGTATCCAACAGTTAGGGGATACATCCGGGCGAATATAATTCGCGGCTATACAAACAAAGTCCGCCTACGCGGACTAAGGGTTTTGAAACCCGCGTAGGCGGGTTTAGTTCTTGTAGATGCGGTTTTAACCGCCCCTCCCCCAAACGTGAAATACGCCCGACTGGTGGATAGTGGATAGTGGATGGTGGATAGTGATGAGTGGTGAGTGGTAAGTGGTAAGTGGTAAGTGAGAGTTTTGTACCCTTCACCCTTCCCAGTTTCCAGTTTCCCCTTCCCCCTTACCCTCTATCACCCTTCACCCTTTACCCTTACCACCTCACCCTTCCCCCCACTCACCACTCATCACTCACCACTCATCACTCACCACTCATCACTCACCACTCCCTTGCCCCACCTCCACCTCGATCGCGTTAGTCTACTCGGTTCCGTTGGCGTGGCCTATCGGCTGCGGGACATTTCGTTTGCGGTCGATCGCGGCGATCGCTGGGCATTGGTGGGGGCTTCGGGTAGTGGTAAAACGTCGTTGCTGCGCTTGCTCAATCGCTTACAAGACCCGTCGGAGGGACAGATTTATTTGAATGATCAGCCGTTGCAAACCATTCCGGTGTTGCAACTGCGGCAACAGGTGACACTGGTGTTGCAGGAGTCCAAATTGTTGGGGATGACGGTGCGGGAAGCGTTGGCCTATCCGTTGCAATTGCGGGGACAACCGCCCTCGGTGATTGAACAAACGGTGAACCATTGGCGGGAACGGTTGCAGATTCCTAGCGACTGGTTAGAGCGACGGGAAACGGAACTATCGGTGGGGCAACGGCAATTGGTGGCGATCGCCCGTGCCCTCACCATCCAACCGCAAGTTTTACTGCTGGATGAACCCACATCAGCTCTGGATTTGGGGCGCGGTGAGGCATTGCTGGCGGTACTGCGAGATCTGGCCACCAACCACGCCATCACCATCCTGATGGCCAACCACCAACTGGACTTGGCTCAAGACTTTTGCAGCCATGTTGTCCACCTCCAGCACGGGCATCTGGTGGCACAGTCCCCCGCCAATCAGGTGGATTGGGCGGCACTGAGGGAGAGCCTCAAACACATTGAAGGTGAAACGGCGGCAGAGTGGGGGGAGTAATCTGAGATGCAGCCCGCCACATCCCGCAGCCCTGATCCGCAATGAGTCTCCCAGAATGCCAGAGCTACTTTGAAATTTCCGTATTTTTGATCATCGCGTTTGCACCATGGCCTTACCACCCACCCCACCCGATCGCCCGCCATCCTCCCCGACACCGGACTTGGCCGCCACCCTGCGCCAATTACTCTGGGAAACCGGACTCACCGCCTGGATTTTGTTGTTGGGTTTGGCGGCGTTGGTGTATTTGGGCGATCTCAACCCCTGGTTTAGCATCAGCGACCTCCCCATCCAACCCTTAGCGATCGGCTTAGGGCTAGGCGGCCTACTCTGCGTAGGTTTGAGCCGAATTGGATTAATTGGGGGGAAGGGGAATTAGTAGAAAGGGTAATGGGTAATGGGTAATGGGTGATGGGTGTATACCACAGCGGCTGCGGACGGTTTGATTCCAGTCGGTGAGCGAAGTCGAACCGAGCGAAGTCCAACCGAGCGAAGTCCAACCGAGCGAAGTCCAACCGAGCGAAGTCCAGCCGACCAGAGCTATCAATAATTACCCGCTGCACGAATTACCCGCTGCACGTCAGGATAATCGCCCCTTCCCGATTACCCATTACCCATTACCCATTACCCATTACCCATTACCAATCTCCCTTAGCCTGGTAGGCTAATGAGAATGATCATTAGTGAGTCGATCCTACGGTATGCCTTGTCAAGCCACCCTGAGCCAACTTGTAGAGGTGCTGAATGCAGCATCGTTCAACTGGTCTGATCACCACAGTGGGGTCTTGGCCACGGGTATTGCCACCGACAGCCGCACCATCGCACCGGGACAGGTATTTCTGGCTTTGCGGGGGGGCAATTTTGATGGTCATAACTTTATCGCCACCGCGATCGCCCAGGGAGCCAGTGCCGCCATTGTCGATCAACAATTTCCCGTCAACAGTGTGAGTGGGTTGCCGCTGTTGCAGGTGCCCGACACCCTCGCGGCCTATCAGGCGATCGCCCACTGGTGGCGCAATCAATTCCAAATTCCGATCATCGGCATTACAGGATCGGTGGGCAAGACGACGACCAAAGAGTTGGTGGCAGCGGTGTTGGCCGCACCCGACTCCTCCGACAATCCCAGCAGTGGCGTGCTGAAGACCCAAGCCAACTACAACAACGAAATCGGTGTGCCCAAAACCTTGTTGGGACTGGGGGATGAGCATCGGTTTGCGGTGATTGAAATGGGGATGCGCGGATCGGGGGAAGTGGCGTTGTTGGCGCAAATTGCCCGACCCACTATTGCCCTGATTACTAACGTGGGGACGGCGCATCTGGAACGGTTGGGGTCAGAGGAGGCGATCGCCCGTG
>CAZJZR010000283.1:0-5500 GCA_964550475.1 uncultured bacterium | reverse complement strand
TCTCCCAGATTTGGGAGAGGGATTTAGGGTGAGGGCGGAGATCTTGGCAACCCAAGAATTGACTTTCATGTAATGTGCAAGAGGTCTATTGATCGGTTCTCAGGGCAACTTGTCAGATCAACCTCAAAACAAATGGAATCCCAAAACAAATGGACTGTCGGGAACACGGCAAGATGCCGGGTTATCCCAACAGTCCATTAGGAAAGTGTGGTCAGGGAACTAGGGCTGGTCAAGCAGTGGATTGCCCAGAAACCCAGTGTCTTGAAGAAACTAGAGTTCTGGTACCACGCCATCTCAAGTGGGATACACCCAATCCTAATCCCAAATGTTCAACTTATTTTTTGACGAACCCTGAGCCTGTGAGCCTCAGAAACTGTTTGAACAGGTGGCTAGACGGTTGATGTGGCCTACGCTCCGCCCAAGCCACATCAACTCAAGCACCCTCTTAGTTTCCGGGCGATCGCGAACCACGATTGGCCAATGTCAATAACAAATACACTGTAAACAAATAAATACCAGCCAACAGCGGAATGATTAGAGGAGTACTGTGCGGGGTCATTGTGCAAAACTCGCGAACCAGTTTACAGGTAAGAATAATCAGTTGTTGATTTGTAACTGTTCAGAGTCCTCGACACCAAGAAGAGTGTGAGTTGCCCCACGTTTCCCGCTGACAGGGAGTGAACCGTTACAGATAAGGAGATAACGACATAAATTTGATTCAAGTAATTAGTTCATGCCCCTCAGAGATCCTTCGCAAAGCTGGCTAAACGAATGATGATGCTTGCAATCTTTAACAGACAGCAACTTGGTAGACCCTAAACAGTTCTGGGGGAAATTGCCCTGATTAAACCCAGTGAATCTAACTCAGAGACTGGTTGAAAAGTGGCTTAGAAGGTTGACTTTTCTTGCGCTCCGCGCAGGAAAAATCAACTTTTAAAACACTCTCTCAGGCTGAAGCTAGGGCACAGGTTTAAGTTGAGCCATGAACGATTTGCTTAAATATTGACTGCGACTATTCGATCAACGACGACTACTCGCAACACATGACTAACCAATTCAGTTGCCCATTGGTCTGATGAATTGCCAATCATTAATTACCGATGTAATTAACTACCCATGTCATTCAAATGCAGAGTTGTCAACAACAGACAATTGTCTGCGACTCAACAACCACGGTGCCAACATGAGCGATCGCAATCAACGACCAATCACAACTCTGGATTAGAGGCTGTTTGAAAAGGTGGCTAGAAAGTTGATTTTTCCTACGCTCCGCGCACGCAAAATCAACTTTTAAAACACCTTCTTGGACAGATAGGGAGCAGATCTGGATCAGACACAGTTAGTCACCCAAAGCAGACTCGCACATAACCCCAAATTGAATGAGCGTGACCGTTCACATCCCCCCATGGGAACAGTGTTGCGGGCGTAGCCCACTTGTTCCTCCCCTGACGGGGAGTGAACGGTTACGAATGAGCTGATGCCAAAACGACCGTTTTAGACCAACCACTGACTCAATTGACGCTATTAGGCAGAGTGGTTAAACTCCCTTATTTCCCAGTCAACCCCAACGTTAGAGACCGCGATGGAAACTCCATTAAATTAATGGTTGATCTGTGATTGAACAAAACCCGAATTACTCAATACTGAACTAACTAATCAGTTATCCAAATTGAGCCACTCGAATTGTCAATCATCAACCATAATTCGCGGCGACCAAAGTCGTGCAAACCAGACCGAGAAAAATCGAAGATTTAGCCGCGATCGCGCTGTTGCGTGTACCTGTAAGTGCTGCAACCGTATCTGCCATAAAGACAATCCCAAGATAACCTCCGTAGATCACCTTCAAACCGTCTCAACATTTCACAGACTATCCAATTAGCGGCAGCACTCAGTAGTTGTCAAGCAGTTCATAACGAACGCTTGCCCAAACATCTGCACAACCTCAGCTAAACCTCAGAGGTTCAGGTATCAAACCAGTTAGGAGATTATCAATACCCATAAGCCATAAAGACTTACAAGTAGTAAATACCTACCTAATCTCCTTGCCTTTCGAGTCTGAACTTTAGGCGATGAATTGTAGGAAAATCCTATTCATAAGCTAACATAATCTTCTCGACTTTTGGGGGGGTGTGAACCAGAATTTACGGTAATTTTTTGGCAAATTGGCAGCACCATTTAACGGCTAGATCGGCGGTTGGCTGACTAGCTGAATTAGCACCACTTATGCTGCTGTGGGTGATGTGTGATCGCCTGTAACGTTACCCCCCAAGGTTACCCATGAGTCCTGCCCATGCCAATTGGCGCGATCGCCTGTATTATAGAGTAAGCCCGTACTGGAAGATGGGACAGACGGGGCAGATATCGGGTCAGAAATGAAGTCAGAAATGGAGTCAGAAATCACAGTTCTGAGGTTAGATTTTTAGTGACAGCTTTAGTGACAGTTTGGGATGTCCCCGTCCTTGCCTTTTGGATGCTTGCGAATGGCCATTATTTCTTCTAAATCATCCCCTGAACCAGAACGGCAACCCGCACCAGCCTCTTCCCTGGTATCCGCCGCCGCCCCCGTTGAGCCAGTGGCCGATCCAGGGACAGCCTCACTCCCACCTGCGACCACATCAAGCCGAGCCACTCGCACTAAAACCACGGGCAAAGCCAAGAAATCTGCCAGTTCGGCCTCCCCTGCCCCAGACCCCAGTGCCGCCGCACCGCTACTGCAAACGGCAAATGCTACTGCGGCAACTACGACTAATCCCCCTGCCAGCAAGGCCGCATCGACGACGGGTACTTCGCTAGTCGAACCCGTGGCGACGGTTGAAGAACAGGGCAAACAAGAAGAAAAACTGCGCCCCCAGCGGTTGGCCGACTACATTGGCCAAAAAGACCTGAAGGATGTGCTACAAATTGCCATTCAGGCTGCCAAATCTCGCCAGGAAACCCTGGATCATCTGCTGCTGTATGGCCCCCCTGGCTTGGGCAAAACCACCCTTTCCCTAATTTTGGCGACGGAAATGGGGGTGAGTTGCAAAATCACCAGTGCCCCGGCGTTGGAACGCCCCCGCGACATTGTGGGTCTGTTGATGGGTTTGCAACCGGGCGACGTGCTGTTTATTGACGAAATCCATCGCCTGTCACGGGTGACGGAGGAAATTCTTTACCCCGCCATGGAAGATTTTCGGGTAGAAATTACCATTGGCAAGGGGCAGAGTGCCCGAACTCGCAACTTGACGCTGCATCCGTTCACCTTGGTGGGCGCGACGACCCGGGTGGGCGCGTTGACTTCGCCCTTGCGCGATCGCTTCGGTCTAGTCCAACGGTTGCGGTTCTACGACTTGGACGAACTCAGCCAAGTCGTATTACGCACCGCTGGCATTCTCAACAGTCCAATTACCCCAGACGGGGCGGCGGAAATTGCCAAGCGGGCGCGGGGTACCCCTCGGATTGCCAATCGGTTACTGCGACGAGTACGGGACTATGCCCAAGTCAAGCAAGCGGGCACCATAACGGCGGAGATTGCAGCCGAAAGCTTGGAACTATTTAACGTCGATCCCTGTGGGTTGGACTGGACCGATCGCCGACTCCTCGCCGTGATGATCGAAAATTTTCAGGGTGGGCCTGTGGGCTTGGACACCTTGGCCGCCGCTACCGGGGAAGATGCCCAAACCATTGAGGAAGTCTACGAACCCTATTTGTTGCAAATTGGCTATCTCCAGCGCACCCCTAGGGGACGAGTGACCACTGCCGCCGCCTGGAAACATTTGGGTTACGAACCACCCCCAACTGGGCAGCTATCGTTCAAATTGGATGGTTAGGAAAGCTGGAACCGTTGGTTGGAGCGAAGTTCCTCCGGTTCAAATTCCTGTGCCCACCGGACAAAATCTTGGCTGATATCTTGAATGGTGGAATTGACTAAAAAAGCGGTGTAGCGATCGCCTTGCTTAACCACCACAGCATGGTGGGCCTCACTATGAATCATCACGTATTGAAAGCCTTCCAATTTGAGGGAGGAAATCAGCAGCGATCGCAGCCCTAAGGCTTGGAAGATCGTTTGCACCCAGCCCACACTTTTACTTTCATCGGTCGTGAAATATTCCTTCGGTAATCCACTCAGGTCAAATACAGCGGCCCCTATGACCTGATCGATATAAGACAGGGGGAGATCTTGAGCAAGCATAAAACCTTAGGAATTGAGCAAATGGAGGAAAGTAAGGACTATCACCCTACAGGCAACAGTTGTAAATGAACATTAGCGTACATACATCAAATGACAGAACCTGAACGTGCAGCACTATTCAAATCTATGCAGTACAGTCAACTCATGCAAGATCGCCACCGAGTGGTTGGTTGAGCACTCTGGGTAGATCCACATTACTCAACCCGCGATCTGGTTAGGGCTTGCATGACTCAACCGTGCCTCATAAATGTGAAAAATACTATCGGAAGAGGAAAACCCATTACTGATTCAGCAATTTACTCAGCAGAGTAACTGCAAGAACCCAAACTAATTAGAAAGTGTAATGATTAGTTAACCAACCATCAGTGCATGACTAACTAGTCAATTATCTTAACCATCATCCCTTAATCAGCCTCAGTAGAGTACAAAAGGGTTGTGCTCTATTCAACTGGGATTGTGCTGGGGACGGCACAGGGGAGACTACTGAAACCCGTTGCACTCGACTGGGATAAGTAGGTTGTCAGAAGTAGGTTGTCAGGATGAATTTGATCAAGACACTAACCCTACAAACACCCCGTTGCAGGTGTTTCGAGGTGGCTTTACACCTCAAAACAGGCTTGACAGACTGGGACATTGGGCGATCGCAACCCAGCAAAAACACGGGAATAGGCCAGAAATAGTTGACGATTATCGGCCAATTTTTGGGGTTGTCTCACTCGCGTCTCAGTCTTTTGGTTTCTCATTCGTTTAGTTAATGATTAACCCAGCAATTTACTTTTACACTCTTCTCAATCCTTGTACCGGATGTAATCGATCAAATAGGGATTTATACGGAAGAGTCCATTCCTAGCCGTGGTAGCTATACTTAGCACTCCCACTAGCGTTCCCAACTCAATGACAAACAACGCTAGTGGGCGCATTTATTGGTTGGGGAACTCAACGTCCCAAATGGTGCAACGTCTCAAACAAGGGGCTTACGCCCTTTGTCTGTACATGACTGATTTCGGATGGCTTCGGATGGCTATAGTTTGGCACTCAGTTATTTGGCACTCAGTTATTTGGCACTCAATTTTATCTGGCACTCAATTTGGTAGATCACCAACCACCTTAACCTGGATTGATGGTGAGGTTGAGTGAAACCCATCCCCATCCTGCCGATTGACCAACCCAACTAACACCCTACGACCCAATTGCTGCGTCTACAGTTCCCAGCCTGAACCCATGAAATCCCTGGTTCTAATTAAATTTGTGTTGTCCACCGTAGGGGCGAAGCATTCCGGTAGTTAAGTTAGGGAATAACCGAAAAATCATGACCGGAATGCTTCGCCC
>CAZJZR010000282.1:0-5501 GCA_964550475.1 uncultured bacterium | reverse complement strand
AACAAGTCCAAGAAGGTGCCAAGCAACTTCAAGAAGAGTTGGATCAGATGGAAATCGTGGGCGAATCCGGCGGCGGAGTCGTCAAAGTGACCATCAGTGGCAACCAAGCTCCCATTCGGGTAGAAATCTCTCCCGATGTCATGGCCGAGGGAGCCGAAGTGTTGTCCGATCTGTTGACCGTAGCCATGAAGGATGCCTACGAGAAATCGACTGCAACCATGCGGCAAAAGATGGAAGAACTCACCGCTGGCTTGAGCATTCCTGGTTTAGGTTAAACTTTGCGCTGATTGTGATGACTGCTCCCAAGGAACCCTCAACTCCTATGGGGGCAGTCATTAATCATTGAGTACCTGTCCGAACTATCGTTGGAAGGGGTGATTGTTCGTCTTTTTGGGGTACGAACAATCAACTTTCTGGATCGGCTGTTAGGGTGGTGGTGGTCATGTCCACACCACTCTGGATAATTGTGAGCATCCAACAGCAACCCCACAGCATGGGTTAGCTTAGACAGCATCCGCCGATTGGCTTGATAGGGGCTCGTTGCTTGATGAATCGCCTGATCAATCGCCAATCCCTCACGGACTGATGATCGCCGCCACCGCTACCGTTAGGTCGGGAAAGGCCAATGGCGCGATCGCCCCCGCGTCTAGAGTCACCCGTGAGTTATAGTCACCGTTTTGTGGATCGCGGAAGACAATCAGTTGGCGCGTCTGCAAATTAGCGACCCAATATTCAGGAATTTCAGCCGCCGCATACAGCGTGCGTTTGATTTCCAAATCCTTAGCCAGCGTCGATTCAGAGTATTCAATCAACCAAAAAATATTTTCTGGGTAGGGATGATGGCTGAGGTATTCTCGCCCTAACCGTTGCACAACTGCCACATCAGGTTCCGGTTCTGCATCATCCCCTAAGGTAATGGGTTTACCGTGCCGAACCTTGGCTCGATCACCCAGCAGACGGGTTAAGTACTCACCCGCATCATCACTGAAATAGGCATGAGGTTCACCTTCCGGTGCCATCTCGACAATTTCTCCCTTAATCAGCTCTACCCGACGATCGTTGAGAATCCCCGCAGCAACCATGGCATGGTAATCCGCGATCGTCCATTTGGTGGTGGCAAGGGTCATAGCCTGCTACTCAACAGAACAAGGTGAATTTTAATCTAGGAATTTTCTGATTCTCAATGATTTTGTGTTTGAACCGATAACCTTGTACGGGCGAAGCATTCCGGTAGTTAAGTTAGGGAATAACCGAAAAATCATGACCGGAATGCTTCGCCCCTACGGTGGACAACACAAATTTAATTAGAACCAGGGAATTTTATTCTAGACTAATCCGCAATATAGGATTGGCCCATCTGGGGAATCCCCTGAGAACGAGCGGTGGCGCGATCGCGAAACCGACTGGGTAAGGAAACCGTCCAATACTGACCGCTGCGATTACCCACGTCCGTCGTCAACAGCGGCGTTTGTTGGACAGAATAGTGCAAATGCACGCCACAGGCATAACCCGTATCACCCATTTCACCAAGCTTTTGGCCTTGCTGCACCACCTGTCCTTGCTGAACAGGCACACTATTTTGCTTCAGATGGGCATACAGCGTGGATTCCCCATCGCCATGATCCAGCACAACATAATTGGTGAATTGGAACCAATCCGCTGGTAGAGGACGGGTGCAAGGCCAATTGCGATGGGCGGCTTGATACAGGCTGATCACTCGCCCTGTTCTCGCTGCCGTCACATCCAGATTCAGCGATGTTTGCTGCGATCGCCCTGTTCCCTCTAGCGGCACAAAATCCCAAGCGTAGCGATTCCACTGATTCTGGTGGGTGGCACCATCCCCATTGCCTGCGATCACCAGTGCGGAGACTCCACTGGGATAGGGTAACTGGTACAGGCTGACGGGTTGAGCCGCGATCGCTGCACCCCGTAGTCCCACCAGCAGTAGCACCATCCCGACCGTCATCCAGAACCATCCCCAGCGTGGCCACCCTCGCATTGGCTGTCTCCCTGTGCAGTGACTACAAGTGGTAATCGCGATAGACCGTGGCGGCAGCCCGGTGCAGCAAGGCATGGCGATACACCAGCGCGTCTAAATCATCGGCATAGCCACCACCAATCACACAGGCGACTGGATACCCCTGGGAAACACAGGTTTGCAACACTTGCATATCGCGGCGATATAGCCCCGTATCGGTAAGAGCCAACTTACCTAAGCGATCGCCGCTGTGGGGGTCAACGCCAGCATCATACAGCACCAAGTCAGGCTTAACTTGGGTGAGTAAATCCGGCAAATACGCTGCTAAGGTTTGCAGGTAATCGTCATCTTCCATTCCCTCTGGCAAGGGCACATCCAGATCGCTGAGTTGCTTGGTACCGGGAAAATTCACCTGACAATGCATGGAAAAGGTAAAAACGCTGGGATCGTGTTGGAAAATTTGAGCCGTGCCATCCCCTTGGTGAACATCTAAATCGACAATTAACACCGTGCGGACAGGGCTGGTTTGTTGCAAGACCCGTGCCGCGATCGCCAAATCATTAAAAATGCAAAACCCCGATCCGTAGCTGGGAAAGGCGTGGTGGGTGCCTCCCGCCGTGTTGCAGGCCAACCCATGGGCGATCGCCAACTGCGCCGTCAACACCGTTCCCCCCACAGCAATTTGGGTACGGTGCGCCAAGGCCGGACTCCATGGTAACCCAATCCGCCGTTGGGCTTTCGCATCCAGACTGCCGTCGCCATAGGCTTGCACATAGGCGCGATCGTGTACCGTTTCAATCCACTCAAGGGGGGGCAGGGTTGGGGTATGAAACTGGTCAGCAGTGGCAATCCCTGTGGCTACAATGTAATCGTACAAACGCGAAAACTTAGCCATGGGAAACCGATGCCCTGGTGGTAATGGTGCAACATAATTGGGATGATAAACCAACGGCAAATCCATGCTATGGCTCTTGTTGTCTTAGCGAGAGCTAACCAAGGGGCTGAAGTCCCCTGTTTAGCGGTTCTCAGTGTTTTTCGATCTCAGTGTCTTTCAGCGGCTTGCAAACAGCGATGCACCTGGCAATAGAAAACATTGCAGAAAACATTGCAGAGGCCGTAGGCCGTAGGATGCATTACTAACGCATCAATCGCAATCCTAATGGATGTGCTGATTCACTTCTAGTCTGAATTACCGCTACAGGAGTATCAATACCACCACAAAAGCATTGAGCATCAACACAATCAATCCACCCATTCACCCTTCACCATCCACCCTTCACTTTCCCCTCTCCTCCCCATGCCCAAAGCCAAATCCCAGCCCACTCCCCCAACCGACTCTGCCCTGCTGCGCCAACACGCGGAACAACAGTTTGCCCACGAACTAGACGAACTGGCTAAGGCCGACAGTCGCCAACGTCCGCCCAATTGGCAGTTGTCCCCGTGGGCGGTGTCGGTTTATTTGCTGGGCGGCACATTGGACAATGGGTTTGAGGTCACGCCCAAGTACATCGGCAATCGTCGGTTGATGGAAGTGGCGATCGCCACCCTCGCTACCGATCGCGCCCTGCTGTTGTACGGGGTTCCTGGTACCGCCAAATCGTGGGTGTCGGAACATTTGGCGGCGGCCATTTCCGGCGATTCCACCCTGCTGATCCAAGGCACCGCTGGCACCAGTGAAGAGGCGATTCGCTATGGCTGGAACTACGCCCGTTTGTTAGCCGATGGCCCGTCCCATGCTGCACTGGTGGCGAGTCCGATGATGCGGGCGATGGGAGACGGCAAGATTGCCCGTGTGGAAGAGTTGACGCGGATTCCCTCCGATGTGCAGGACACGCTGATCACGATTCTGTCGGAAAAAACATTGCCGATTCCGGAACTGAACTCGGAAGTGCAGGCCAATAAAGGGTTTAACGTGATTGCGACGGCAAATAATCGCGATCGCGGCGTAAATGAACTCTCCAGTGCCCTAAAACGCCGCTTTAACACCGTGATTCTGCCTGTGCCCAGCACGATTGAGGAAGAAGTCAGCATTGTGCAAAAACGGGTCACCAGCCTGGGACGTGCCCTGGAATTACCTGCGGAAGTCCCCGCCCTGGAGGAAATTCAGCGGGTGGTCACCATCTTCCGCGAATTGCGCGACGGCATCACCCTCGACGGCAAAACCAAACTCAAATCCCCCACGGGCACCCTCAGCCCTGCGGAGGCGATCTCGGTCGTGAATAGCGGCATGTCCCTCTCTGCCCACTTTGGCGACGGCTGCCTCACCGCCAGCGACTTGATTTCTGGACTGGTGGGGGCGATCGTCAAAGACCCGGTGCAGGATCAGGTGGTGTGGAAGGAATACCTGGAAACGGTGGTGAAGGAACGAGACGGCTGGAAAGACCTCTACCGCGCCAGTCGGGAAATCAGTTAATGCGCTGGCAATTTTGGGTTTTAGGGTAAATTTCTACGGAATTTACCCTAAAAATGAGCTGTGATGCGCTCCCAGCCTGATTTATTCACAACCTGCTCCACGTAAAACCGTAGGGACAATCCCCCTGTGGTTGCCCTGTAGATCGAGCCAGTCAACAGAGATATTGGTGTAAAGTGTCATTCCCTGCATCGGGCAGGCACTGGGGCAATGCCCCTACAGATTTCTGAGATTCTTCGGTTAATTGTCGTGAATAATGCAGGCTAGGGACGCTTGCGGTGGAGTGGTTTATGCCCACTCCACGTTTCACGCCAACTGATTAAACCGTAGTGGGCACAGTGGCCGGAGTCCGGGTTTCAAAATCTGCGGTGATGGGTTGCAGACTATAGCCCACCACAGGCACGCCATGGCACGAGAACCCTAACTTGGGATGGAACACAAAGGCCGCTGTCCGATTCTGTGCCCATTCGGTTTCTGTCAGAATCTGAAATCCGGTTGCGCCACTCACCAACTGTACTGGGACTTGCTTGGCGCGGGAAATCAATAAATGGGTCGGTTGAAATGCAGTGGCTTGAAGCATGACTAAACCTCTAAAACATTGATAAGGTAAGGGTTTAAGCGAATGAACAACTTGAGAATAGGTACAGGTTGAGCAAATCTAATTCAGCAAATCCAGCTCAAACGAAAACAGCTTGAGTAATCCCAGGACACCAGCAACGCAGTTGACCGACGAGACAGTTAGAACGGAACGAAAATATAGTACATTTGAACTGAATTTATGTCAATCTGTGGTCTGTCTAGCTGAATGACTGACATCGTGTTCGATCCGGTTCCTGAGAAGCTTTGTTAACTAATGTAAACAAAGTGACGGGTTTCCCCAAGTCGCAAGAACCGTAATGTCGGGTGGGACTTTCTGGTGAGTATGTTTACTGGTGCAGCGGGATCTATGGGGGGATTACTGCCGATACAGGAACAGTAACCAAATACCCGCCAAGGCCACCATCACTCCCATCACGGCGCGGCGACTCACCCGCTCTCCTGCCCAGACGGCAAAGGGCAAGACAAACAGGGGACTGGTGGCACTGAGGGCTTGGGCGATGCCTGTGACGGTGT
>CAZJZR010000281.1:4021-5504 GCA_964550475.1 uncultured bacterium | reverse complement strand
CCCATGGCTTGACGTTTCGGGTTAGTCTGGGAAGCATTATTTTGGATTTGTTATTGCTTTACCGTCTGTGAGTCCTTCGCCCCAACGCTCTGATTTGCCATCCCCAGCCCAAGGGGGTGAGTCCGCGATCGCGCCTATTACGAATCCCGACTCCTCAGCCTTGGCCAATTTAGCGAGTCACGCAGCTAACCAGCCAGCCAACCCTGCATCGACGACTGCATCGGCTAACCCATCGGCCACGCAACGCCGCCAGCAACGCCGTCAACGTCGCCGCCGGGAAGCCTTGGAACAGAGCACCCATTGGTTAACCAAAGTGGCGCGGTTACTGCTGTTGCTGAGCGGCGCGACGGTAGCGACAGGTGTGGGGATGGCGATCGCCCACTACTACCCCGCGACCGATCCAGACATACCTGTGGTGGAAGTGGCTCTGCGGCGATCGGGGGCGGTGCTGAAGATCCTCCAAGCGATTCCCCAGCAATTTACGGCAGCGGTGAACGTCACCCATAACAGCAGCAATGCCAACCAAACCCAGATCATCGTTCCGCCAGAGATTCCCAGCCCACCGCCCAACCTCTCCCCTGCCGAACAACAACAACTCCGCACCGAACTGACCAAAGTCCAAGTCGAGTTGAATCAACTGATTGGGCGCACCAATGCCCTAGAAACCCGGTTGGGAGGAACGCGCCCCACGGAATCGTTAGAAACGCGCCTGCAACGTCTCGCCCAACAACTCAACGCCAGCACGGCGATCGCAGGTAACACAACCAATCCTGCCCCCAGTCCTACGCCGGAATCGGCACAACCTAGTCCCGCCGCCACCAATCAACCGTTGTCAATTACCCTACCCAGCGACTCCCTGTTTGCCGACACCCACACGGCTCTGCGCCCCTCGGCTCTGGTGATTCTGGACAACATCATCGCCGACCTGCGCCCCTACCAAAACCGGACGATTCGCATCACTGGCCATACCGATAACGTCGGTTCCGACAAGGAAAACCGCACGCTGTCAGTGCAACGGGCGGAAATGGTACGGCAATACCTGGCACGGGTACTAAAAGATCGCTACCGCTGGGTGGTATTGGGCTACGGTGCTAGCCGTCCCCTCGCCCCCAACAACAGCGACCTCAACCGCCAACGCAATCGCCGAATTGAGATTACGGTCGATCGGTAATGGGTGAACGGTAATTGGTAATTGCCTGTTTGCTTTAGGTCGGTTGATTGACGACATTCTACAGGCGAAACCGTGGGGGCGATCGCCCCATCGTTGTCCCTACACCCGTTGTGGGCATTTTATTTTCCCCAAGTCCCTATCTTCATTTACCCATTACCTATTACCCATTCCCCATTACCGTTCACCAATTACCTTGTAAAATTAACCCAGTTCTTTGCAGGGCAGGCTCACGGGCATGGATGTACAGCAATTTGTTCAGTTGCTCACCAATGGGATTGCGGTGGGGAGCATTATTGCACTGGCGGCGGTGGG
>CAZJZR010000281.1:2827-3921 GCA_964550475.1 uncultured bacterium | reverse complement strand
TTGTTTATCCGCAACGGAATTATTTTGCTCTGGGGTGGCAATAACCAAAACTACGCCCTCCCAGTGGCGACAGCGTTGGATGTGGCGGGAATCAAGATTCCGTTTTATCGGATTGTCGTGGTGATTTTGGCGATCGCCGCCATCCTGGCTCTGCATTACCTGTTACAGAACACCAAAATCGGTAAAGCCATGCGAGCCGTCGCCGATGACATCGACTTGGCACGGGTCACTGGAATCAATGTGGAAACCGTCGTGATTTGGACGTGGGTAATTGCCGGAAGCCTGACCGCGTTGGGTGGCGGTATGTACGGACTGATTACGGCTGTCCGTCCCAACATGGGCTGGTTCCTAATTTTGCCGATGTTCGCTTCGGTGATCTTGGGTGGCATTGGCAACCCCTATGGCGCGATCGCGGGTGCGTTCATCATCGGCATTGTCCAAGAGGTCAGCACCTACTGGCTCCCCAGCGAATACAAATTAGGGGTCGCTCTGTTGGTAATGATATTCGTCCTGCTGTTCCGACCCCAGGGCTTGTTTAAGGGGTTGATTTAAGCCGCTGGGTGATGGTGGATGGCGGGGCGTATCCAAGAGTTTGGGTAACATCCGGGCGCATAGAATTAAACAAAGTCCGCCTACGCGGACTAAGGCGGTTGAAACCCACGTAGGCGGGTTTAGTTCTTGTAGATGCGGTTTTAACCGCCCCGCCCCTGCAAAACCACAACGGGAATAGTCACCAAAGCGAGATGAAATCGGACGTTTCACCCCCCGCTCAGCCGACCCAGCTATCTGTTTGATCGCGATCGCTCAATCTAAAGCCACAAAAGTTCTTGAACTCTTCAAATATTTCATTTGAATTTTGCTTGAGTTGGGTTGATTCTGATCACACGACCAATTTATTGTTAATTTATAGCGATTCTCAATCAGGGACGCTCTACTAAGATCATGCAATCAATAAGATACAAAAGTTAGTAAATCATCAGGATTTGGTAACGTTATGTCCTTTATCCATTGATTGGATCTTCTGATTGGAGCTTTAACTAAGCAACTGCCAAAAAGTTGTTTGCAACGTTGATTATGTTTGGGTTTCCCAAACC
>CAZJZR010000281.1:0-2727 GCA_964550475.1 uncultured bacterium | reverse complement strand
CGGTTCTCATCTGCAAACGGTTCTCATCTGCAAAAATTCATCTGCAAATGATTCAGAGGATGCGTTCTGGCTACGTTGTTCACCCTAAACAGTGTTCACCCGGAAAGGTGTTCATCCGAAAAAGTGTTCAACTTACAAAGTGTTCAACTTACAAAGTGTTAAACCGGCAAAGTCACCCTTGCTGATCGCACTTTTCATATTTATGAAGTACAAGTCTCTTAGATTGAGCGGGGTGACCATAGTTCACATCCCCATAAGCGACTATACGCTTTCCGTGCCCAAAATCTTTTGACGCGATACATATTTCATCATTCGCTCAGGCTCTGTTCCAGCCCTGAAGTAACCGTTCACTCCCCCGGTGCATGGTTACGCATTGAATGGTTGCTTCGTGTTTTTGGCAAGTCTTGGTCTGATGCTTGCTCCAGTCGTTGTTCCTGTTTGATGTGGATATTGAGACATGAATGCTGTGTACCCTCGGATCCGGGATTGGCTAAAACTGAAGCCCAATCTGCAAACTCTGCAATCGAAAATTCTACTGTTTACGTTTGGGGCTGCATTGATGCCAGTAGCGTTGCTGGCCGGGTTGGTATGGCACTCGGTACACTATCCATTGCTGACTCTGGAGCGATCGCGCCTGGAGGATCAAGTGTTGGCATTCAACGGTTACACCGCTGCGACGCGCAAAGGTTTGCAATCGGTGACCGCCAGCTATGCCGTCTGGACTGATTTGTATAATGCGGTTATCCAGGGCGATCGCCCATGGATTCAGCGAGAAGTGGTGGAGCAGTTGGTGTTTTCCACCGCCAACAACATCGACACAGTGCAAGTGTTGGATCGTCAGGGTCGCAGTTTAGGGGAAGCTAATCCCGTTTTACGGCATCCGACTGTGCAACAGGCGATTGCCAATTTGGTACAAACCAATCGCCCCTTGCAAACGCTGGTCGCGACGGGGGATGGCCGTTTAGTGATTTTGGTGGGTTTACCGATTGTGAAGTCGGACGGGACAGGTAACCCACCCGGTTTTTTGGTGTTGGGGCAAATGGTCGGGGAAGAGTGGCTGAAGGAATTTTTGGCGTTTTCGCAACCAACAACCCAAATTACCCTGTTTAATCTGAAAGGGGAACGGATTGCTAGTAATGTTCCTGACGGCGAACAGTCACGGCAGCCGGGCAAGATCCTCAACCCGAATCAAGCTCAGGAATTACAGTCTGCGATCGCTGCCGTACAGTCCTACCGCTCCTTTTATCACATCGAACCACAAACGGGGTTTGATTTGGTTTACGCACCTGTGGGGGGGCCTGATAAACCCGTGGCGATGGTGCAAATTCAGCTACAAGCCGATGAATTCAACTATGCTTTAGTCCGGTTGCAACAGCAGATTGGGCTAGGGTTAGGGGTGGCAATTCTGCTATCGGTTGCCATTGCCCGTCATCTGGCTCGGCAAATTGGTCGCCCGATTCAGCAATTGGCAGAGCGCAGCAAAACATTGGCGACTGGAGACTTAAGCTCACCGATCCCAGGGGTAGATGCAGGGGGAGAACTGGGACAACTGGCTCAAGCCTACGGAGAAATGGCGAAGGCTCTGCAAACCCTGATCAGCAATTTGGAAGACCGGGTGGCAGAACGGACGCAGGAGCTGGAACAGGCACGGCAGGAGTTGGAACAACGGGTGAGCGATCGCACCGCCGAACTGCAACAAAAAACAGCTCAACTACAAGACAAAAATGATGCCTTGCAAGAAGCCCACGACCAACTGTATCGGCTCAATCTGGAGTTAGCCGAACAAACCCAACAATTACATCTGGCACTGGATGATCTGAAACATACCCAAGGCCAATTAATCCAAACGGAAAAAATGTCCAGCCTCAGTCAAATGGTGGCTGGCATTGCCCATGAGATCAATAACCCAATCAGCTTTATTTATGGCAATTTAGCCTATGTCCAACGCTATACCAATCAACTGTTTCAATTATTAGAGCAGTATCAACAAACCTATCCCGATCCGCCTGAAGCATTGCAAGAAGTCATCGAAGACGTTGACCTGGAATTTGTCATGGATGATTTACCCAAAATTCTCAGTTCCATGAAGGCGGGTGCCCAACGGATTCACCAACTCGTCTTGTCGCTGCGGATTTTCTCGCGATTGGATGAATTTGAATTTAAGGAAATTGATCTGCACGAAAGTTTGGATACCACGTTGATTTTCTTGCAGAATCGCCTTCGCAATGCGCGGCAAAACCTGCGGATTGATGTGGTCAAACAATACGGCAATTTGCCACGGGTAGAGTGTTATGCCCGTCAGGTTAATCAGGTGTTTTTAAATATTTTGCTGAATGCGATTGAAGCGTTGGAAAAAAGCAACGCCGATCATCCGAGTGATTGCATTCGCCGTGTCAATAAAATCAACATTCGCACTGAACTGTCAGATACGGGAGCGGTAGTGATCACCATTGCTGACAATGGCATGGGCATGACAGAGCAGGTGAAGGAAAAACTGTTTGACCCATTTTTCACCACCAAGCCAGTGGGGCAAGGCATGGGTTTGGGACTGTCCACCAGCTACGAAATTGTGGTGAAGAAGCACACTGGTCGCTTGACCTACAAATCTCGCCTCGGCCAAGGGACGGAGTTTCGGATTGAACTACCCGTCTCCCAACGGCGGCGATCGCAACTGGGACAATCGCCCTCCACCCCTCTAGCCACAGCCCACGCTCCGGCTACTCAACT
>CAZJZR010000280.1:0-5510 GCA_964550475.1 uncultured bacterium | reverse complement strand
TCTTTCAGCGTGTCGCCTAGACTCTGATAACTACTGAAAGACATGGCAACCTCGTGCTGGCCTAAAACTGCTGCATCCTGATTCTATCAAGCGGATTCATGGGTTGTGCAGTAGACTTGGGGTTCTCTGCGTTCTCTGCGGCTCTGCGGTAAACTCTCTTGGCACCGCTGAGACGCGGAGGGCGCGGAGGGGAATACTGCCGACCAGCCACTCTATCCCAATTAAAATTATTTATGATGGAACCATTGACAGCAGCTAATTAGAGCGCGTGTAGGGATCAATCATGCAAATTACGGTTGAAGTACCTGATGATTTAGGGCAACGACTGCACCTGTTTCGCGATCGCCTGCCAGAAATCTTAGAGCGCGGCATTCAAGAACTGTTGAATGAACAGTCCAATCGATTTTATAACGAACGCGAAATTGTCGAATTGCTTGCCAGTCAACCCACACCAGAGGAAATTCTGGCGATTCGCCCTTCACCGGATCTACAAACTCGCACGACTGAGTTGTTGGCTCAAAGTAAGGCTGGGGTGTTGTCACGCCAAGATGAGGTCGAGTTAGATCGCTACTTGATGCTGGATCATTTGGTGCGGTTGGCTAAAGCCCATGCGTATAAACAGTTACGGCAACTTTTGGTGGAGAACAACAATAATTGAAAACACTCTGCGTCCTCTGCGACTCTGCGGTAAACTCTCTTGGCACCACTGAGACGCGGAGGGCGCGGCGAACGCCGCAGGTTAGGTCACAGGCCAGCAAATTACCTTCAAGAGGGGCAGCTTAGCAAACTCTTGATCCGCTGTTACTAAGCTAGCTGAATTTTGCAGTGCCATGGCTGCAATTACTGCATCCGGTAATTTCAAACGATACTGCTGACGAATATCGATAATTCGCTCAATCAAGGGTGTGTCGTTGGTTGTCAAACCAACGATTTCCACTTTTTGGAGAAATTGTTGAAAAAGCTGGCGATCGCTTTGACTCAATCCCGCAAATGCTAGAAATTCAATCTGGCTGATTACAGAAATTCCGACCCACTCAGCACTTTGCAGCAATTGGATCAGTTGTAGGTTTCCCTGTAACAAGGCCACAATGGCGTTTGTGTCTAGTAGATAGCGATTACCACTCATCTCGTAATGCTCGTTGAGTTGTGACTGCATCTCCTCGCCAAGTTAGCTGTCCTGCCAAGTCGGAAAAATCATAGGTTGGTTGCTGAGCCTGAACGCTAGGCAAGGGATTGAGCACTAGCACAATGGTTACTTCTCCCGGTGCAAGCTGTGTTGGGATATCAAGGCACAAATGTCCCGATTCGTTAATCGTGGTTGTGAGTTGAAGAACTTGCATACAGGGTGCTATCCCAATTAAGACTGGCTTTATTGTAGGCGATCGACCCCTTTGAGGTTGGGAGGATGCAGGGTTAGGTGTTGCCGGATAGTCAACCCAACCGACGCATGACTGTTACGATTTGACGTTTTGTTGGGGGCATTTGAGTTCTCTGCGTTCTCTGCGGTAAACTCTCTTGCTCACCGCTGAGACGCGGAGGGCGCGGAGAGAAGGAAAGGGAGTACTCACGCCAAAACCGCCACCACCCGAAACCCAACAATGGGAGACCGATTGCCAGGATTGAGCCAGTCGCGAGCTGCCGAACGGCAAAGCTGGGGATCGTTTCCCCAAGAACCGCCGCGAAAAATTCGCCAATTGCTCTCTCCGCCTGTTACCCAAGCACTACCATCTGTCGGTGCCCCATTGTAATTCTTATGCCAATAATCGGCGCACCACTCCCAAACATTGCCGTGCATCTCATACAAACCAAACCCATTGGGTGGATAACTACCCACATCCGCCGTTTGCTTGAGATACTTGCCCTTCGCCCCATTGCCATAGGTGTAGTTACCGTTGTAATTCGCCAAATCAGTTGTCAGCGTCTCGCCAAAATGGAACGGGGTGGTGGTTCCAGCGCGGCAGGCATATTCCCACTCCGCCTCACTGGGCAAGCGATAGGTTCTGCCCGTTTTGCGGCTCAACCGCTGGCAAAACTCCACCGCATCATCCCAAGACACCTGCTCCACCGGGCGGTTATCCCCCTTGAAGCGAGCAGGATTCGTGCCCATAATCGCCGCATATTGGCTTTGGGTAACCACACAGCATCCCATGGCGAAGGCGGGTACCGTCACCCTTCGCTGCGGCCCTTCATCGGGCTTTCTCTGTTCTTCCCTTGAGGGTGACCCCATGAGAAACGTCCCCCCCGGAATCAGCACCATTTCCAGGACTACCCCGTTGCCCAAGTTCTCTGTAAACGATTTCACCGCTCCGGGCTTGGACTGAGTTACCGCTACAGTGGGCTGGGATGACTGGGGATTGCACCAATGGCAGCGACCAAACGATCGCGCATACCAATGAGACTCATTGTTGCGACACTGCACCAAGTCTTGTTTAGCGATTTCAAGGGTCGTAAACCACTCACGAGTGGTCGGACGCAATGATGGATTGTGATGACCATCGACAAAACAGCGGATAAACAAGTTGCGTACCGCAGGATGCAACGCCTGAAAGTCCGGTGCCTTGGGTGGTGGGTTCAACTCTAAATTCGCCTGATATGGAAACACCCCCGATTTAATCCGCTCATCGGGTGTCGGAGCCAAGTGCGATTTCTGCACATCTTTGGCCGCCCCCGCGTAGGGGTGGTAGCCCTGCATCAACAGTTGAAAGATGATCACCGCTAAGCCAAAGCAGTCATGGGTGATTGTGCGGTCTACCGAGTCAAATTTCCGGCCTTGCAATTCCGGTGGGGTATACTCCCCGACCCCAACCAAACAACGATAGACTCCACCATCACGGACATCCTTGACCTGAAAGGAATCCGTGTCGATCAACGACACAAATCCAGCATTGGGGCCAGTGCTATTAACCAACACATTCTTTTGATTCACATCGCCCATAATGTGACCTACGGCATGAAGCGAAGCCAGTGCTATGGCAAAATTCGTGGCAACCTGATGTAGATCTGACCAAGTGAATTCAGCATATTTCTTGGCTCGTAGGCTGGGGTTATAAATTTCAAAAATGTTGGGGCTTTTGTCAATCATTGGCATGACAAACCCAACAAAGCGTCTGGACGACACTGCATAGACAAGCTCAGTTGGCCACGCAATTGAAATATGGGGAGGGGTCAACGAACGAGTCCTGTCTTCAGGCGGATCAATGATCATCGCCTCCAACTTACGTTCTCGCTCTGGAGTCTGAAGTTGAGGTTTATAAAGTTTGACCGCTTCAGTCGCAGATCCCTGCACCTGGTAAACATCACCCTCCCCCCCTTCACCTAACTTGCTTGCAAGCGTAATCAGTCTTCCGGTCGAACTAATGAAGGATGCCGTCATATCGTCATTCTCCCAACAGACGTACAGGCAACCCCTGACCAACCGCATTACGATACAACGAACCATCCAGTGTCCACACTTCCGTATTCAATGCCTCCGCAAGAGCTAAATAGGCGGCATCGTAACTGTTTTGGCGGTGCAATGATAAGGCAATTTCAACAACCCGATGGCTCTGACTCAGGGGATGATAGGTAATTGGCAAACTGTCCAGATATTCAAATACATTGGGAAGTGCAGACGTTGAAAACTGACCAGCCACAATTAACCGTGTTAGCGAATTAGCAATTTCATAACGAGCCAGTTCGGGAGCATGGAGGGGCGTATTTTGATCAATCCATTGCTCGAACTGAGTTAAAACCAACTCACGACGAGAATCACCGCTAACCAACGTTACGAGCAAATTCGCATCGATCACTATACTCACAACTTAAATCAAGCCTCGCTCTAGTAATTCATCACGACTGGCACGACTGATCTGCACTGCATCGATCGCAGGTAAATTCTGGCTAAAGAGTCGGAGTTTTGCTAGAGCTTGCTTAGGTGTCAGACGGGGTTGAGGGAGGGTTGCCAAGCGTTCCCAGACAATCTGTTTGACCAATCCATCGAGTGACAAATTCATCCGGCGAGCTTCAACTTCCAGACGATGATTTTCATCTTCAGAGAGTTGAATTGTGACCGTTTTTGGTGGAGTCATAACAAGTTCCCCCATGCCGACAATATTATGTGTGATCATCCCAATGCTTTGGCAAGGCTCAGACGGCGATGATTCACATTTAGGATAAGCCAGAAACTTGGCAACAACAATAGTTGACCACTCTCTGCGGACTCGGCGACTCTGCGGTGAGGCAAAAGGGGGCACCGCTGAGACGCGGAGGGCGCGGAGAGTAGGAAAAGGGTTAAGAAGTCCTGGGAACAGAACAAACCAACCGAAAACCGAGATCGTCGTTACGGATATCTAGGTTGTTCCAACTGCGAGAAGCAGAGCGACAATACCTGGGATCGTTGAGCCAAGAACCACCACGCAAAATTCGGAGATAGCGATCTCCTCCTGTTACCCAGGCACTGCCATCCGTCGGTGCTCCTTGATAACTGTTATGCCAATAATCCGCACACCACTCCCACACATTGCCATGCATCTCATACAATCCAAAAGCGTTAGGTGGATAACTGCCCACATCCGTTGTGCGTTCTAAATACTTCCCCTTCGGCCCATTGCCATAGGTCTTGTTGCCATCGTAGTTAGCCAAATCATTCGTCAGCGTCTCACCAAAATGAAATGGTGTGGTTGTTCCAGCACGACAGGCATATTCCCACTCTACCTCACTGGGCAAGCGATAGGTTCTACCCGTTTGGCGGCTTAACCGCTGACAAAACTCCACCGCGTCTTTCCAAGATACCTGCTCCACCGGACGATTATTCCCCTTGAACTTAGCCGGATTCGTACCCATAATCGCCGCATATTGCCTCTGGGTCACTGCATACCGTCCCATAGCAAAAGCGGGTACCGTCACCCTTCGCTGCGGCCCTTCGTTGGCATCTCTGTGTTTTTCTGTTGCGGGTGACCCCATAGTAAACGCCCCCCCTGGAATCAGCACCATTTCCAGCACTACCCCATTGCCCAAGTCTTCCCTAAACGATTTAACCGCTCCCGGCTTGGGCTGGGTTACCGCTACAGTGGGCTTAGAGGACTGGGGAGGACACCAATGGCAGCGACCAAACGATCGCGCATACCAATGAGACTCATTGTTGCGACACTGCACCAAGTCTTGTTTAGCGATTTCAAGGGTCGTAAACCACTCACGAGTGGTCGGACGCAATGATGGATTGTGATGACCATCGACAAAACAGCGGATAAACAAGTTCCGCACCGCAGGATGCAATGCCTGAAAGTCTGGTGCCCTGGGTGGTGGGTTCAACTCTAAATTCGCCTGATACGGAAACACCCCCGATTTAATCCGCTCATCGGGTGTCGGAGCCAAGTGGGATTTCTGCACATCTTTGGCTGCACCTGCATAGGGGTGGTAGCCCTGCATCAACAATTGAAAGATGATCACTGCTAAGCCAAAACAGTCATGGGTGGTTGTGCGGTCTACCGAGTCAAATTTCCGCCCTTGCAATTCCGGTGGCGTATATTCCC
>CAZJZR010000279.1:0-5512 GCA_964550475.1 uncultured bacterium | reverse complement strand
ATCAATAGACCTCTTGCACATTACATGAAAGTCAATTCTTGGGTTGCCAAGATCTTTGCCCTCACCCTTTTCTTGTATGCCCGAAGGGCTTTAAGCCCTCTCCCAAATCTGGGAGAGGGACTTTGAATTCGGCTCCCCTTCTCCCAATTTGGGAGAAGGGGTATAGCCCAAGGGGCATACTCTTCGAGAAGCAAGCTACAAGAAAGGGGGATGTAGAGCTTCGCTCTTCCCGCAGGGTGGGCAAGGATTGGCGGCGTAGAACCTAATTTGCAAGAGGTCTAATGAGGTTAGTATGAGGAATGCTTGAACCGAATTGATACCGGGCTGAAGCGTCTGGTTGTTCCTCCCAACTGTGAATAGGGGAGTGTTGATTCACTGATAGATCAATTCCACTGATTAGATCAATTTGGCTAATGGATCAATCATGATGCTCAATTCAGTGATGATTTTCGCTCCTCGGCTGACGCTTGAATTAATGCCGTGATTGCATCCATCACCTTACCCATTACCCTGTCTGGCGTATCGTTGGGAGCAACCGTCACGCGCACATCTGCTTGAGTGTAAAGGGGGGTGCGTTGCTCCAGCAATTTGGCTAACTTATCTCGCCAGTCGTCTCCTTGCAATAGGGGGCGACTGGGTTTTGCGCGTTCTGACCGTTGTAGGCGATCGCACAACTGCGGCAGGGGCACATCCAACCACACCACCACCCCATGACGCAGATAACTCCAGTTTTGCCGCTGGATCACAATGCCACCACCTGTGGCGATCGCTAACCGAGTGTGCGCCGATAATTGCATCAAAACCTGAGTTTCCAACTTCCGAAACTCGTCCTCCCCAATTTCCGCAAATAACGTCGGAATCGACTGACCTGCCACCTGTTCAATCACCGTATCTGTATCAAAAAACTGATAGCCCAACTTTTCGGCCAATAATCGCCCGATGGTGGACTTACCTGCGCCCATCATCCCGATGAGGAATACGTTGACACCGTTGAGTAGGGTAGACACGTTGGAAAGGAAGGGAGAGTGGATGGTGGATGGTGGAGAGTGAATGGTGGATGGTGGATGGCAGAAGGTTTAGGTGAACTATTAGTAAGCTGGAGATCTGGGAACTTAGACGATCTGCCTTGACCAGTCTCCTGGCTGTATAGATAATGGACGGAGATTTACCGTTTGCCTAGCCTGCGCTCTACAATCTCCCCCTTAAACCGTGTGGGCGGGCAGATTGGCCAAGCTGCACATCACGTTGCCACCATTCACTATCCACCATTTACCCTTCACCGACTCTCGCGTAGCGATCGCCGCCGAGGTTTGACTCCGGAGTGTCCGTTGAGGGAAATGGCGATGGGTTGGCGATGGGCGGCTTCGGCATCGCTAAGCACTTGTAACCCGTCCAGTAGAGCGTCTTTAACGACAGGTTCTGGCTCTTGCGCCACCATCAAGCGGAAACATTCGCCAAGGGTGCTGGTTTGGCTAGGTTCCAATTGCCGTTGGCTAACCATGCGGCTCAGTTGACGGACAGCAATTAGGCGTTTGAGCGAGTCGGACTCAGTTAGGTTAGCCATTTCTCGCTCTAGGGTCAATTCGGCGTGGCGAGATTGACGGCTCAGAGCTTGCCAAACCAGTAGGGCCAGCACGGTGAGGGTACCGCAACCTTGGAGGATGATGCTGGCTCCAATCCAGGGACTAGTGGAATCAGCCCAGACAGCAGCAGCGAGGTAAGCGGTGAGGGCTGCGACACCACCACTACCAGCAGCTAAGGTAAATTGCCATTGCGAACCTTTGAGGGAGCGGTTGAGGGAAAGCCAGAACCGTTGCCAGTCCCACCGTTGCATCCGATAGGCGAGCAGCATCATGCCACCTCCGGCTAAAGTGGCGAGCAACAGTTTCCAATCCCAATAGCCCATGCCTGCCACCGCAGACACGCCCACCAACCAAACGCCGGATGCTGGGATGCGGCGATGGGCACGGCGATGTAGCCGAGACTTGCGTTCGGGGCGCAGCGAACGATTGATCGTCGCGCTTGCGGTTCGCTGCACTTGATGGATCACTTGTTGCCAGTCAGATAAAGCCTGTGCCACGGTGTTGTCCCAATGGAGGAGAGGTGAGAGCGGAGGTAACTAAAACGGTAACTAAGAGCTAGTTAAACGGTAACTAAAGGGGCAAAAGGTGAGTTTGAAGGCTGCTGTTGAGTTGAGGATTTTGTAACCACGTAACCACATTGGGGATCTGCAAATAAATAAAATACCCAGCGTAGGATGAGTTAGGCTTCAGCCGTAACGCATCATCTTTAGATTATGGGTACTTTATTTTTACGCTTCTCCCTTGGTAATGTTAAACGTCTTGGTAATGAAACGCTTTACCGGATGGGAATGATTACCAGCGTTTCAGTTAAATCTAACAAATAATACAGCACTTTTTATCTCTATCAAGCACGGTCGATCTGTGCCAAATCTTCACTGGATCTAAAGTTGAGTCAGATGTCCACAGCGCACATCAGCGTCAGTGGTCATATAGCCGCTTGCGGTGGTGTGGGTTATATCCACACCACTCAACCCCAATCCCAGCAAGGATTTTGCAGTAATGAACCGTCCCTCATAGATATGAGAAGTGCTATATCCACTAGCAATTCCGGCGTTGCTGAATCAGGAGATGAATTAGGAGTTGGATGAATTGGAACGAAGTTCCAATTCATCCTGCTATTCAGCACCACCGCAATTCCAATAGATAATTACGGTAATTGCATCATTACGGTACTTGTGGGATACAGACGGCTTCATCGCTTTATATTATGAAGCAACCGGATTCCGGTTGTTCTAGCCTTCAGTGTATCACTGGGTAGAAGAAAACAAACCAGGCTGAAACCATGAATATGCGTCGATTCCAGCAAATTTGCCTTGGCGTACTTGGATGCTTCCTGTTGCTGCTGAGTTGGGTGCGACCGTTGCCTGCGGTGGCGGCGACAATGGAGGCACAAACACAGATGGCGGGCGATCGCATCTTTCAAGTTCAGTGTGCAGGTTGTCACATCAATGGCGGCAACATTGTCCGGCGAGGGAAAACGCTGAAGCAAAAAGCCCTCCAGAAGAATGGGGTAGATACTCAGGCAGCGATCGCGGCGTTGGTGCGAAACGGCAAGGGAAATATGTCGGCCTATGGGGAGCGGCTCACCGCAGAGGAGATTGAGCAAGTGTCAGCGTATGTGCTGGCACGGGCGGTACAAAATTGGCAGTGATCAGCCACGCGAAATTGCCCCCTGATCAAATTTTTCAGCTAAATCCCAACTTAGCTGCTAGACTGCTAGCTAATTTGGACAACCGCTAATTTGGACAACCCAACTTAGCTAGCAGTTTGCTTCATCACAATTTTGTAACTGCCCAGGTACCTATTACCGACACTGGGTGAGGGGTTGAATGGTCTATATCCAGACCACTCAACCGCAAGCGACTAGAGAACCAGTTGCATGAGAACCAGCAATTGGTCATCCTCACATTCACTATTAGACCTCTTGCAAATTAGGTTCTACGCCCCCAATCCATGCCCACCCTACGGGAAGCAAGCTACATCCCCCTTTCTTGAATGCCCCTTGGGCTATACCCCTTCTCCCAAATTGGGAGAAGGGGAGCCGAATTCAAAGTCCCTCTCCCAGATTTGGGAGAGGGATTTAGGGTGAGGGCGGAGATCTTGGCAACCCAACAATTAACTTTCATGTAATGTGCAAGAGGTCTATTGCATTCACCATCGCTGAATTCTTCAGAGTGCCAACCCATTTCCCCTTGGTTGGCTAGGGTACGGTACGGTTACGTTTTGGTACGGTTATGTTGTCCGATTCAATTGCGTCTGCGTTTGCTGCTTACAATTCTGGCAATTTGTTCCAAGCAGAGTGGCTCTGCCAAACCATTCTTCAGCAACAGCCAACGGAGATCCGGACACGGCATTTGTTAGGTGTGATTGCCTATCAAACTGGTCGATTAGAGTCAGCGATCGCCCAGTATCAGCAGGTGATTGCCCTGGTTCCCAGTCATTTTGAAGCTCACAGTAATTTAGCGATCGCGCTGCAAGCCGCAGGCCAACTGGATGCCGCCACCGTTCATTTTCGGCAAGCCCTACAGCATAACCCTAGTTTCGCCTCGGCACATTTTAATTTGGCTAATTTACTGCTGAGTCAGCAGGATGTGGATGGGGCGATCGCCCACTATCAACAGGCGATCGCCCTGCGGCCTGGCTACAGCCGCGCCCATACCAATTTGGGCAATGCCTGGTTAGCTAAAGGGCATATCACCTTGGCCGCCGCTAGCTTTCAGCAGGTGGTAGCCTTGGAGCCAAACAATGTGCAAGCCCGGGTTAATTTAGGCAATGTGCTTCAGGAACAGGGCGAATGGGCGGCGGCTCTGGCTGAGTATCAGTTTGCCCTGCACCTCGATCCCCAGAATCCGCAAGCCCACTTCAACATTGGCAATGCCTACCGCTATTTAGGGCAAAGGCAGCAGGCGATCCAGCACTATCAAACAGCGATCGCCCTGCAACCCAACCAAGCCGATTTCCATAACAATCTAGCTCTGAGCCTACAAGATCAAGGGGACTGGCAACAGGCAATCCAGCAGTTGCAAATCGCCATCCGTCTACAACCCGACAATCCTGAACTGCACACCAATCTAGGTGTAGCCGTATATGCCTTAGGCGATGCCGTGACCGCTGCACAACACCATCAACAAGCTGTGGATCTAAATCCGCAGTTTGTCCAAGCCCAGTTCAATCTGGGGACAGCCCGTTATGTGCAGAACGACTTTGCTGGCGCGATCGCCGCCTACCAACAAGCCCTCACCCTTGATCCCCAGTTTGTCGATGCCCACATCAACCTGGGTTATGCCCTGTTATCCACTGGTGACCTGCGATCGGGATTTACCGAACAGGAATGGTTATTAGAGTTGCAAAATCAAGATGTATTTGCCGGGAAACCCAAGTGGGATGGTTGTGAACTCAACGGTCAAACCATCGTGGTCTACGCCGATCAAGGATTGGGTGATGCAATTCAGTTCTGCCGCTACCTGCCCTTGGTGGCACAACGGGGTGGCCGCGTAGTTTTGCAATGCCATCCCCAACTGATTGCTTTGTTGGCCACTCTGCCTGCGGTGGATCAAGTCGTGCCCAACACCGATCCCCTAGCAGCAGCAGATGTTTATGTCTCGCTCTACAGCCTACCCCATTACTTTGGCACCACCCTCGACACCATTCCCAACCAAGTGCCCTATCTGGATTCTGCAAGATTTACCTCAATGAGCATGGCAGACAAATCCGGATTGTTCACCCATCTCAATTTGGAACTTGCGTTGGCACAGGGAAATTTGTTGCAGAATGATCAACCGCTGACTGCTCCCCCAATTAAAGTTGGCATTGTTTGGGCTTGCGGAGTGCCGCAACAGGACAATCCCAGCCGCTTACAAAATTCCCCCCGACTGCAAAATCATGCCCGCTTGCAGAAACAGTTATTCCGGTCTTACCAAAGTCGCACG